>DAIMYJ010000044.1:0-6174 GCA_036734545.1 Chitinophagales bacterium | reverse complement strand
GGCGTCACCGGCAATATGGGCAGTGGTAAAACCACTGTGTGCAAGATATTTGAAGTGCTGGGTGTGCCCGTATATTATGCCGATGACCGCGCCAAGGATATCCTGCAGACAGACGCGGAGGTGATACGCAAGGTAAAAGAATTGTTTGGCGATGATGTGTATGATGCGAACAACGCACTCGATAAAAAAAGAGTAGCGCATGTAGTGTTTCACGAACCCGAATTCCTGAAAAAATATAATGCTATTGTTCACCCTGCCGTATTGAAAGACGGTGAGAAATGGATGCAGCGACACAGTGAGCATCCGTATGTGATCAAGGAAGCTGCACTGCTCTTCGAATCCGGCAGTTATAAAAAACTGGACAAGATCATTTGTGTGACAGCGCCGGTAGCCCTCCGCATACAGCGCATTCAAAAGCGCGATGGCAGCACATTAGAAGAGGTCAAAGCGCGGCTGAGCAATCAGATGGCGGAAGCGGAAAAAGTGGAGCTGAGCGACTTCATCATTTACAATGATGGCACTGCACCGCTCATTCAGCAGGTGCTGAGCATCCACGAAAAACTCTTAGAGCTGAGTAAAAAGCAGGATCAGTTCGACCGATACTGAATACCGAACACCGGCACGCCTACAGCAGCTGCATTAGCAGCAGTCATGGCCGCATGATAGGCAAAGTTGAATCCTAGCGCACCCACTTCAAATCCGCCTTTCAGGGCAATACCGAGATATTCCTGTTCACTCATGTATAAGGCCGTAACATCGGTGGTGCAATCGCAATCGCCACCGTTGCCGAACGACTGTCGCACGTCAAATGCGAGGGCTGCATATAAGTAATCGGCGGGCTTATAGCCGATCTCGAGATTTGAAATCGCCGCATGGCTGTAATCATTCGTGCGCAGTGAAGTACCCAGATAGAACTGCATCCAGCTCGGACCATGTGTCCATCCTGCGCCGATACCGGGGCGTACGGCCCAACTGTTGAAACCGGTTTGCAGGCCCGAGATATAATTGTGCTGAGCAGTGAGCGCTTCAACGAACATGCTGGCGGTGAGTATGGGTTTATCGGTATAGAATTTATAGATCACACCCGCTTCCACATTTCCCAATGCCGATAAACTGCCCAATTCAATATACTGTCCGGGATAACTATTGAACACCGCAGGGTCTCCGGATGTCTCCAGCATCTTATACGGCAGGCGTACCTCAGCGGTCAACCGGTCGGTAACGCCATACTGCACCGTAGCCTGTATGGTGCGATCACTTACTGTGACCGGCAGGTCGCTGATCTCTCCTGAGGCGTCAAACGCGCGATCGTAGCTGAGCACGCTATGCGACACATTCACATAGAACTCCGAGGCCGGAAGTGTCCAGGACTGCGCGAAAGTGCAAACCGGGAAGAGAAGCAGAGAATACCACAGGCAAAGTGTATTTTTACGGTGCATACCCAAAAATACAATTTCAGTCCTATATGCCATCAGCTACCTTTATGTTAATTGTGAATTGCCTGGGCCTGTTGTTCTTTACAGCAGGTTCGCTGTGGATGTGGGGTGTCTGGAAGGCCGATGCTGAGACACAGGCGCGGTGGGAGGCCCTATTCGTGCGGAGTAAAAAACGTTTTCGTTTCCTCTTTCCGCTTGCGGCGGTGGCGCTGGCCTATGCGATCATACGCGACCTCTGGTTGTGATCAGTTCACCGGCAGCTCAAACGGCAGCTCGATAGGCTTCAGGTCCACCATGTGGCATTTCTCACAGAACTGCGGCGTTTTATTCTCGTACCACATCTGACGGAACTGACGATAGCCGGGTGTATTGAGACAATGCATGAGGCCATCATCGAAAATATTCCCGAAGTTGAGTTCTTTCGGAAACGGCTTTGCGCAGCAGGGTGTGGCATAACCATCCCAGGAAATATAGAAATGGCTCCAGGGCAAATGACACTTTTGAAAAGTGTTCGGCGTTTTGATATCCCAGATGGTAAGTTCCACATTCTTAACCCGGTCAGCCGCTTCCTTGGCGCGCTTCAATTCCGCTTTGAATGCTTCGGTGTGGAAGAATTCGTAATAGCTGATATCATGTGCGGTAACGGCGGCTACATTGAAGGGTGTTACATTCACATAATCGACACCTAATTCGCTGGCGATCTCCACCACTTCGGCCATGTTGAAATAATTCTCTTTGATGGCCACGAAGTTGAACATCACATCCGCGCGTTTATCGCGGCAATATTCCACGATCTTCTTCACGTTATCATAAAAGAGCGGGAACTCACCGCGCAGGCGCACCTGTTCATACACCTCCCCTACTCCATCCATGGAGATCTGCAGCGTATCCAGATGATCGGCGATCTCTTTTACCAACTCCACGCTGTTCGGCAGGTGTGCGTTGATGGATATAGTGGTGATGATGCCTTTGTTCTTGGAACGGATATAGCGCAACGCTTCCGGCAACTGCTTATATAAAAGTGTTTCACCCAAACCGGTAAGACCTACCGAATCGATGTACGGATATGCTTCATCGATCACTTTTTTCAGTTGCGCGATATCCATGAATCCCTTGTCCATCTCCTCGCCGTACGCATATTCACGCGGGCAGGTAATGCACTTCAGGTTGCAGTGATTGGTCACCTCCAGCATAATGGAGGACGGGTGCGCCACTTTGGTGCTTTTGATCAGCCGCAGGTACGAACCGTAAGCTTTATTGGAAGTGTAGCGAAAAAAATCCCATCCGCCCGGCAAACTCTTCAATCGCCTGATCGCCTTCCGTATCCTTCTGCTGTTGATGCCGAACGCCATGGCGCAAAATTACGGATTCCACGGCATAGCACATGCCGGTGTCGAACTGTGTTACAAACAGGATATTACAGCATGCCGCAGATATATTCCGCCATGCCGGTGAGGGAGGTTACCGGCGGCACATGCACATTGTGAAAGCCCTTTTCCGCCAGATGCTGCGCCGTGGTCTCACCGATGGCCACGATCGTATGACCGGGGTCGGGGGTGTTGACCGCCAGGAAGCCGTCGGCCTGCATAGGACTGGTGAACGCCAGGATATCGGCGATGGGTACTGCGGACGGCACCTGCGTATTGGTGTAGACGATCAGCTCCGAAACATTTGCGTAGCGGCGAACGGCATCACGTATGGCTTCCCGCGATCTTTCCGCACCGGCGAATACCACGCGACTGCCTGCTGCTATGGTGCTGAATCGCTCTGCCGTGCCTGCCACATTACCTGTCCCTGCAAAATGCACCGTATGGCCACGCTGACGGATCACCTGCGCTGTTTCATCTCCGATGGCAGCGATACGCACATGCTGTGGCAACTCACCATACTGATCGAAGAAACTGCGCACACCTGTTTTACTGGTAAAGAACAACCAGTCGCATGCACCGGCATCGAATGAAAATGGCACCGGTCGGAGGTCCAGGAATGTGTGCGCATGTACGGCATAACCGCCATGTTGTAAAATGGCAACAGCCGCTGTGGCTGCCTCTTCTGCGGAGGTGATGAGTACCGAACGACCGGCTGCACTGCGCAGGCGACGGAACATTTCCGCCGTGAGCGCTTCGGCATTCGTATCACGTCGATATAATCTCCGCACCACGCCTGCCCTATCTGCGGCCTGCACTGCCCAGGCATGCAGGTAGTCGCCACTACGGTAACAATAAGCGCCAAGCGGCATGTGACAACCGCCGTTGAAGAGATGCAAGAGCTGCCTTTCCACAAATATCGTTTCAGCAACAGCGGTAACATGCAGTTGTTGCAATATCGAGCGCATGTCAGTATCTTCTTCCCTGCACTGGAAGGCTAACACACCCTGAGCAGGTGCGGGGATGAATGTATATGGCGATAATTTCACCACGTGGAGATCATCCAGCGGTAATTGCAATCGATGCACGCCGGCATAGGCCAGCACGATGGCATCATATTTTCCGTCGCGGAGTTTTTGTACCCGAGTGGGCACGTTACCGCGGATATCAGACAGTTGAATATCGGGACGCTGCAGCGCGATCTGTATATGTCGTCTGGAACTGGAGGTACCTACCACTGCACCATGCATGAGTTGCAGCGGCAGCGTGGTATCCGTTCTTTCTTTTCGGATGAGCAATAATTCGGCAGGATCTTCCCGCTCTGAAACAGCTGCGATGACCAGTCCCGGTGCAGACACGGTGGGCAGGTCTTTATGCGAATGCACCGCCACGTCGATGGATCCCTGCAGCAGGGCGTCTTCTATCTCTTTGGTGAAAAAGCCTTTGCCTTCGAGTTTCTCCAGACTGATATGCTGGATCATATCGCCCTGGGTCTTGATGATGCGTATCTCAGACGCATAGCCCTGTGCACGCAACATATCCTGAAGATGATGTGCCTGCCACAACGCGAGGTCGCTACCCCGCGATCCGATGATGATGGGATTCGTACGTTGAGCCATCCTTAATGTCTGCGCATGGCATTTTTGGAAGAAGCCATAGTGAGGGCAAGATACTTCTTCTCCATATAATCCAGCAATTTGTCCATCACTTCACGCGACTGCGGGTCTAGTTGTGCCACTTCGCGTGCATACACTTCGTCAACGGCTTTATTTCTGATCTCACGCAGTTTGATCGGGATCTGGCTGTGTGCTTTTTCCACCAGCCTTTCGATATATACGCTCTGGAATTCTTTCACAAATTCATGCACCAAGTGCTTGGCTTTTACCACTTCCGCCTTGCGGAGGTTGAGGTTACGGCTGGCGATCGTGCGCAGGTCATCCACCTGAATATATTCCACCGGGAAGTTTTCCGGTATGGAGGGATCGGTATCTGCAGGAATGGCCAGATCGATGATCACCTTTTTTGAAGTGTCGCCCTGCAGGAGTTGTGTATAGATCGGTTCCGTGAGCACGGGATCTACCGAGCCTGTGCAGGTCACGATCACATCGAAGCCGCCTGTGAATGCCGCGAGTTCGCTGAGCGGCATGGCCTGACCTTCGAGGTTAGCAGCGAGGGTTTCGGCATTCGTAAAAGTGCGGTTGAACACGGTGAATCGGGAGAAGCCCATGTCCCTGAGGTAGGCCGACATATGCGTATTGGTCTCTCCGGCGCCGATGAACAGGATACGCGCATCCGGCGGGATGTCGAGATCACGGAGGCGGGATGCGGCCAGAGAAACCACTGATACCGGTTTATCGGCGATGCGTGTCTCCGTGTAGATACGTTTTGCGGCAGGGATGAGCATCTTCATGGCCAGGCGAATATCATCACCGGTCAGTTGCAGCTCATTGGACTCCTCGTAGGCCACCCGCAGCTGGCGGATGATCTCGCGCTCCCCTACCACCATCGAATCGAGTGATGCGCCAACCTCGCAGAGGTGCTGCAAAGCATCCAGGCCTTCATAGGCTGTGGCATTTACCGTGTTGCAGGCTTCGAAAGCGGGATTCACGGACTTGAAGAATCCGGTGGTAAAGGCGTTGTCGAGGGGACGCGTGGTGGTGAAAAAGTACGTTACCCGGTTGCAGGTATTGAGATACATGAGCTCATCCAATTCCATGGAATGCTTGAGCGCATGCAGCCTGTCGCTGTAATCGGCCGATTGTTTGTCGGCCGGAACCAGGAAATGGCGCAGGTTTTCCAGGGGTACCTGCTTATGGGTTACGGTAAGTACTTTATACTGATTCACGGTCGCTTCCTCTTCTCTGACAATTTACGCAAAACGGATGCGCAAAGTTCTTTAGGTGGCAACTGGTCATTGTCATATAAATGTCATATGCCCCTCCGGAACAGGTGATTTTACTCACCGTTTTTGCACTTTGGCTGTCTTACGCCGGAGTAGGAGGAGAAAGCACAGACATACGCGGAAACTAACATCACTCCCACGATATATCCTTTCAACCGGAACCGACAACCCACTGGTAAGAGATATGGTAAAAAAAACGACCCCGAGTTATCGGGGCCGTCTCCTTTTCATACTTGACCTGTCTTTTCCGGGGTGTTGGATCTATGTCTTCTGTTTATTTCCGGGGTGGAGGATAAACGTTATTGTGTTTGCTGTTATTGTATGACCCAAAGGTAGTGTGGAGGTGTACGCTGTACAAGAGGCGGTATGCACGGAGTTGTACACATGTACACTTTTGTACTCAGGTGTGTTTCTGCTGCGGCGGATGGGTGTGTTCGTGTGTTTCCGCCGCGGCGGATTCATGTGTGCG
>DAIMYJ010000043.1:0-23556 GCA_036734545.1 Chitinophagales bacterium | reverse complement strand
TTTGCTCAGACGGCACTAGAGAACAGATCGGTGTCATCAAATTCGAGGTTACCGGGGAGTAATGCAATGTGCTTGATCGTAAGCCCATTAAGTGCATTTGAAATCCCAAGCAATTGATATGTCTCAGATAAGTTCTGTTAATGGCTAGAACAAGGGGTTAAATATTGGATTTCAAACGTTTTCAAAGAAAACTGACCAACCAGGCCTGGAGAGGTTGAATAAATTGCTGGAGTGCGATTATTCCGGCTGCATGAGTCTTTGTGCTTCAAAATGCCGAAAGTGCAGTGCCTATTTGATTTTACCTTGATTGTTTCAAGGTTGATGAAGAATTTATATTCTCTGAGGTCAAACGGGTATATTACTGGATAAGATTATTAATTATGCCGAGGATAAAAGAAAGTTCTTCCTTCAGGCCCGGGCATTAAACTCCATGGATGATGTTTGTTATAACGAAAATCGAATCTGAATTCGCATATGCATCGGTCCGCATGCGAATCGGAACATTGGATGGTCACCCTGCTCCGATACGCTTAATAAGATTCTGGATCTGCGCATCCCAAAGACGTTTCTGCGCATCCACTTCGCGTTCTTCCGCAAAATCAGTGATGTAGAGAATGGTGTCGTTCGTGATCTCCGTTTTATCGATGCGGAATTCGAAGTATTCATCATCGTCCTGCCAGTCCCAGCGGAAGCGGATGAAATCATCCTCTTCGGTGGATATGAGCTCAGCGGTTTCGGTATCGTTGTTCCACGTGAAGTAGAAGGTGTTGCCATCATTGTCTACCAGATCGGCAAACCACTGCTGCAGGCCGGTGGCCGTGGTCAGGCAGTTGTACAATACCAGCGGGCTGGATTTGATGATATATTCGAGGGTGTATTTTTTCTTTTTAGCCATAAGGTCAGGCCGCACCGCTGGTCACGCTGCGCTTGCAAGTATAACATAATTTCGAAGGATACAAAATTTCGCCCCCGGTTTTATCTACATCGAGTGAACAATCTCCCCTTCCGGGGCCCGACCCATGCCTAAACTGAGCCGCAGGGCCCGGAAGGCACCCCGGGGGGCCTCCCTACAGGGTCGGCGCCGGCCGTGTAAGTCCTGCGGCAGGCCCCCGGCAGGACAGCCGTAAGCCGCATTTTTCTTACCTTTGCACCACGAAAAAATAACCCTCAAACGAACGAATATGAAAGATACCTATGAAGTAAAACTCAAGGAATGGAACGAGAAGGAGCTGGCAGCCGTAGAGATCAGCACCGTCGCCACCCGTCTCTGGTTCGACAAATCCGTTGAGTTGATCATTTTCCGCCGCCAGCTGGTGGATGCGCGTGCCAGTGAGATCCTGAATCATCACCTGTATGCCCAGCGCTTCCTGAACCGCCCGCTGACAGTGGAAGTTACCCTCCTGCTGATCCGCGCTCTGGCTAAACTGGACCTCGCGCCTTCACGCATCGACATGGGCCGCCTGGGCAGCGAATGGCTGTCGGAAGGCAGTCAGTATGCAGACGCCGATGCCTTTGTGACCGCCAAGCTGAAAGACTTCATAGGTAAGGAAAAACTGGTGCTCACACCGAAGGATGTGGTGCTGTATGGCTTTGGCCGTATCGGCCGTATCGCCGCCCGCATCATCATCAATGAGGCCGGAAAAGGTGAGCAGCTGCGCCTGCGCGCCATCGTTACCCGCTCCAACAGCGACGAGGATATCCTCAAGCGTGCCAGCCTGCTGCGCCGCGACTCCATTCACGGGAAATTTGCCGGCACCATCGTGGAAGACCTCGAGAATAAGGCGCTGATCATCAACGGCCATACCGTGCATATGATCGCTGCCGACAAACCGGAAAAAATCGATTATACCGCCTACGGTATTGATAATGCCCTGATCATCGACAACACGGGTGTAGCGCGCGACCGCGAAAAGCTCAGCAAGCACCTGGAAGCCAAAGGCGCAAGTCAGGTATTGCTTACCGCTCCCGGTAAAGGTGACATCCCGAACATCGTGCATGGCATCAACCATGAGAAGTTCGATCCCACCAAGGAGAAGATCTTCTCTGCCGCCAGCTGCACCACCAATGCAGTTGTGCCGATCCTGTATGTGATGGATAAGGCCTACGGCATTCAGCACGGACACCTGGAAACCGTGCATAGTTATACCAACGACCAGAATTTGCTGGACAACTATCATAAGAAATCCCGTCGCGGACGTTCAGCCCCGATCAATATGGTGATCACCGAGACCGGTGCTGCAAGTGCTGCTGCCAAGGTGTTGCCGGAACTGGCCGGAAAATTCACCGGTAATGCTATCCGTGTTCCTACGCCGGATGTATCGCTGGCCATCATCAACCTCACACTGAACAAAGAGGTGACCATGGATGAGGTGAACAATATGCTGCGCGATGCCGCGTCGTTTGGTTCACTGGTTGAGCAGATCGACTACAGCATCAGCAACGAGATCGTGAGCAGCGACTGCATCGGCAACAGCCATGCGGTGATCGTGGATAGCCCGGCGACCATTATTTCACCGGATAAGAAGAGTGTGGTGTTGTATTGCTGGTATGATAATGAGTTTGGTTATACCAAGCAGGTGATACGTTTATCGCGATATCTGGCGGGTGTTATCCGTCTGCGTTATTATTGATCAGCGTTATTCAGTTAAAACGCGTGCATAGGTTTGCACGCAAAGACGCAAAGGCGCAAAGAGAGTATGTTTGAAAATTTATCGGACAGGTTAGAAAGTGCCTTTAAGTCCCTGAAGGGACAAGGCAAGATCACGGAGATCAATATTGCATCTACCGTGAAGGAGATACGCCGTGCATTGGTGGAGGCCGACGTGAACTATAAGATCGCGAAGGAATTCACGGATACGGTGAAGGAGAAGGCGATGGGCCAGCAGGTGCTCACGGCGGTTTCGCCCGGGCAGCTGATGGTGAAGATCGTGCAGGATGAGCTCACGAACCTGATGGGCGGTGAGAAGACCGACATCAATATCAAAGGCGCTCCGGCCATCATCCTCATCGCAGGTTTGCAGGGTTCCGGTAAGACCACCTTCAGCGCCAAACTGGCCAGCCATATCAAGTCCAAACTGGGACGCAATCCGGTACTGGTAGCGTGCGACGTTTACCGCCCTGCGGCCATCAATCAGCTGCAGGTGTTGGGTGAACAGATCGGCGTGCATGTGTTTGCCGATCTGGAAAGCAAAGACCCGGTAGATATCGCTAAACGCGCCGTGCAGTATGCGAAGATGAACAACCACAACGTGGTGATCGTCGATACCGCCGGCCGACTCGCGGTGGATGAGGAGATGATGGACGAGATCTCCCGCGTAAAAGCAGCACTGCAGCCGCAGGAGACCCTGTTCGTTGTCGACAGTATGACCGGTCAGGACGCAGTGAATACCGCCAAGGCGTTCAACGACCGTCTCGATTTCGACGGTGTGGTACTCACGAAATTGGATGGTGATACCCGCGGTGGTGCGGCGCTGTCCATTAAGTATGTGGTGCAGAAGCCGATCAAGTTCGTCAGCCGCGGTGAAAAGATGGACACACTCGATGTGTTCTATCCCGAGCGTATGGCTCAGCGTATCCTGGGCATGGGCGATATCGTATCGTTCGTGGAAAAGGCGCAGGAGCAGTACGACGAGGAAAAGGCGGCCGAGTTACAACGCAAGATCCGCAAGAATCAGTTCGACTTTGAAGATTTTCTGCAGCAGTTGCGCCAGATCAAAAAGATGGGCAACATGAAAGACCTGCTCGGCATGATCCCGGGTGTGGGCAAGCAGATCAAAGATCTGGACATTGATGAGAAACAATTCGCACGCCTCGAGGCCATGATATTATCCATGACCCCCGAAGAGCGCGCCAACCCCGATATCATGAGCGGCACCCGCCGCCAGCGCATTGCCAAAGGATCCGGTTCCACCATTCAGGATGTGAACCAGTTCATGAAGCAGTTCGAGGACATGCGCAAAATGATGAAGATGATGAACAAAATGGGCGGCGGCGCCAAAGCTGCCCGCGCATTGGGCGGGATGATGAAGAGGTGATCTTTCTGATCATTTGATGTATATGTGCAGATGTGCAAATTTGTAAATGTGCAAATATATTCTCACTAGCACATCTGCACATCTGCACATTTTCACATCTGCACATTTTCACATCTGCACATTTTCACATCTGCACATTTGCACATCAGCCTATCTCTTCACCCTGCTGAACAATTCTTTCAGGGTATTAAAATCCTTGGTATAATACACACCCACGCCGGTGAGAATATCGTTTTTGGCGATGATGGCGTCGTATTCTGATACGCGGAACGCTTTTACGCGGATGCGGCCGTCGGTGGTGACGAGATATTCCACCTCAAAATCACCGGCCAGGTTGCTGGCGGCACTTTGCGCTCCGGAGGCGAAGTCGTAGTAGGTGGTTCCTACCTTGATGATCAGGTTGTCGTTGATCTCGCGCTTCATGGCGACATCGAATTGCTTGCCCTGTTCATCGGTATAATTGTAACTGCCGCTTTGAATATTATCGATGCCGATGTCGATCTCAGTGTCTTTCAAAAAGTCGTTGAGCACATTCTGGAAGTACGTGGTAAGCTGACTCGCCACGAAATCGTTCATAGTGGTGCTGGCCGTGGAACCTACGGCATTGAAAGTGGTGAGGTCCTGCGGCAGGAAGCTCTTGGTGATGAGCAGTCCGAACACCTGTTTGTTCAATTCGTTCTTGTCGGCTTTCACTTCCTGCAGTCGGCGCTGAAAATCATTATTATTCTGCGCAGTTCCCTGCGGGATGTCGAGGTCGAAGGAGATCTCCGGCGCTTCCAGGATGCCATCGATGTTGATGAGCACATTCACGTCTGACTTTTCCTTGGTGTCAGTGCCGGTGAGTGTGTTGATGGGAATATCAGGAACGTAATATTCGGCGGTCAGATCGAGCACGGCTTTATATGGACTTCCGCTGAATTCGATCGTGCTGCCCGGGATCACGGTGAAGGGGCGTTGGAATAAGCCCTGGAAGGAAAAGTCATATAATCCTTCAGTAATGCGATAGACACCGGTCATTTCCACTTTGCCAAGTGAGTTGGCGGTGATGTTCAATGCGCCAAATCCTCTGCCGGATAAATATTCCGTTCCTTCACTGTTGATCAGCAGTTTGATCTGTGCTTCGGGTGTAGCATTCAGCTTCAGGTCTACATTCACTATACTCAGGTTCAATGCCTCCACCGCCTGCACGCTGTCAGGCACCAGCTGTCGGTTCACGAAACGAATGAAATCATGTTTTTTCACATTGCCTGATCCATAGGTGGGGAGATTCACTACCGTGCCGGTATGCGGTGTGGCTTCTACACCAATCGTGAGGGCATCGAGCTTTCCGGTGATGTTGCAGTCCACCGCGCCGATGGCATATCCGTAAAAATCCGGATTCTGCCGTGCATTGGTTTCCATCAGCACCATATGATCGGAGGTGATGCGCAGCTCACGGAAATCCCAGTTATCGAAATTGCTGTAGCTGAGTTCACCTTTCAAGGTGGCTTTGTTGTTGAGCTTATCGGTAAGCGTGGTGGAAGGCACGATCACTTTGTTGCGTGTGATATCTACATCGATCCTTTCAAATGCATAATGCGTACCCATGTAATCCACGGTCATGCCGCCGCTCTTTACCTGCAGGTCGCCTTCCATCTGAACGGCGCTCACAGGCCCGTTGATCTGCAGCGAACCATAGATATCACCTGTCATTTCCGACAATATACCTCTGAGGAAGGGTTCCACCACCATCAGTTTAGTGCGACGGAATTCAGCTTTCAGACGCAAACTGTCTTCATCATCACCCTTGCCGAAAACAAACAGTCCGTCTGTGGTGAAGCCGTTATCACCCACCAGTGTTGAGTTGAATTTTAATTTGTTGCTCGGTTTGATCAGGGATGTATTCACCTTCAGGTTGCCCAGCAATACCTTATTCAGGGTGAGCGCCTTTATCTCCACACCACCGATAAAACTGGGGTCGCTGAGGGCGTCACCGATAGTATAGGAGGCGTCGAGTGTGCCACTGATCTCTTCACCGGGCAACACGTATTGTTCTGCAAGTTCGCCAATGGGGATGTTCCTGACGATCAGCTTCAGCACGGTCGAATAGGTCGCATCCGCCGAGCTGCTCAGGCTGATCATTTTGTCGCCGCTGCTGAGCGTGAAGTTGTCGGCGATGATATGACCGGTGGTGTATTTCAGGGAGTTGTTGGGTAGGATATCCCACTGTTCACCCTGAAAATAGATCTCTGATGGCAGGATGTTGAACAACATCGAGCTGTCGATAAAGGCCACTTCACCATTCAGGTTTACGCGATTCGAATCGATGTCGCGACCGGCTTTGAAGTTGTAGTGGAGTTGATTGTGCGCGAAATTACCTTCAGAGCGTATCACCGGTAACTCCACGTTGCTGCCTATGCGCGTACTGTTGATGCGGGTGAAATATTGCAGTGAATTATTATACGTTCTCGCTTCAACAAGCACCGTGTCCAGTGTGAAATTCAGATAATTGAACTGGTCGGCGCGCACGCGTGTGTTGAACGCATAATCTCCCGAGTTGAAACTTCCGCTTACGGTCAGGTTGCGCACGACCTGGATATCCGGATAGAATATCGCCGCGAGGCGGTCGGCATTTTTGATGCTGATGGTATATTCTGCCTGTTGCGGAGCAAGTCCTTCTACTATGTTGCCGCTGGTATAGTAACTCACCATGTTGCGGATGGCACCCGGCAGTGCGCTGAAGCTGAAGTCACCGCCCATTTTCAGGTCAATGAGATTCGAAGTGATCAATACTATTTTATTGCTGTCGCGTTCGATCGCATTGATGGTCATGGTGTCGAGCCGGTAAATGAATTTATCCCGTATCACGATGAGATCGCCGAAACGGATATTACCGGTCATGTTATCGATATTCGTTCCTTCGGCATTGATACTGGCATTGGCGCTGAATACGACCGGGAGATCGTAGAGTTGCAGCTGCTGCAGATTAGCGCGCTTCACCTGTGCCTTGAAGTCGTAAGCAGGGATGGAATCCTGCATGTCGATGATACCATTGAAGGTAAGATCGATATTGGGATCGTCGATCACGAAGTTACCTCTGAAGTAGTCGCTTTCCAGATTGCCGTCCAGCACGATATTCGTGTAGTTGTAGCCGTTGAATTCCACCGCGCTGATCACGGATTGCATATCTACGTTCGCATTGCCGGCGTCATCCACACTTCCGTCGATCTTGGCGGCCATGCTCAGCCTGCCGAACAAACCCTCCTCAGCAGCGATGGCACCGAGGTTCAGTGCAGTGGTATTGAAATCACCGCTGAATGCACTGGTGCGTGTTTCCGGCGTATACTGGAAGTGTACGTCCGTATAAATATTCCCCTGGTCTGAGTTCAGATTACCAAAGGTCACGAGGTCATACGCAAAGCCGGTTACACGACCGGTATAGTTCACAGTTCCCAGGGCCAGCAGGTTCTGCGGTATCTTGCCCGGGCCGATGATCTTCTCGAGGCCGTAGGTATTTACGAACAGCGGCTCCAACTCCAGATCCACAAATGTTTCGCTGATATTGGGCAGCCCTTTGATATTCAGTGTTCCGTGTAATCCCGCTGTTTCATTGAGCATCGCATCAATATCCCGACCCTTGAGGTTATCGAGTGAGCCATAGATCCTGCCGTTCAGTTGTAGATCGGCATCATACTGTGCCAGCACGGGCGCAAAATAGGCGATGTCTTTTCCGGCCACCTCCGCCTGATCAAAGTTTGCATCCATGCGAACGTCTGATTCAAAACGGTCGAAATCATTCAGCGTGGTGTAGGTCATCGAAAAAGCATCGGTGATGCGGGTATCCGGAGTTTTTAATAACATGCCGGTGAGGGTGGCCTCATAGGGTGAGAACAGCGCATTCGCATACAGGGTATCCAGTCTGAATCCTGATTTTTCGGTGAGTGACAAATGATCGATGCGCTGCACGATGGTATCACCCATATACAGCAGGTCGGAAATGGCCAGGTTTATTTCACGGATGTCCAGATCATTGAAATTGATGCCGGCATTGGGTGTTGTATCATTGACATTCAGGTACGAGAACCGGCAATTCTCCAGAGCTACCTGTGTGGCTTCCATGGTCCAGTCGCCCAATGCGATATGCACGGTGTCCCAGCTTTCCGGTGAGGAGCTGGGAATGGTATCGAAGAGTTTGGTGAGTGCGAAGCGGGTGTCGCTTATGTCAATTTTTTCGAGCGCGATGATATGATCCTTGAGTTCCAGGGTGTTCACCAGTATCTCCACATCCCCGACAGCCAGGTCCATACGTGATGCGGCAGGATCATCCTGCATGATGAAACGTACATCCTCCAGGTCGATACGATTCAACTTAACATTCAATGATCGGGAGCTGCCGGATCTCGTGGTAGTGGTATCACTGCCTCCACCGGCAAAGGCGCGTGTGATGAAATCGAAATTATAGGTAGAGTCGGGCAGTGTGCGATGCAGGTACACCTTGGTGTCATACAGGCCGATACTGCGCAGTTTGACATAGGAGGTGAACGGATTGATGGTGCCGATATTCACTTCCACCTTGCCGGCATACACCAAAGTATCATTGCTCCGGTCTGCGATATACAGGTCGCGGAAGATCAGATGGTCCAGCAGGTCGATGCTTACATCGCCAACGCGCACTTCCGTTTCCAGTGTGCTGCTTAGCCAGGCTGTGGTTCGGGCAGCTGCCCAGTTCTGCACGGAAGGTATGCGCAGCAGGAAAAATACCAGCAAAAAAATGGATAATACCGTGATGACAAATATGCCGACGATCCTCCGGAAGATGGAATAAACCCTCCAATATGTAAACAATTTCTGCACCTACGGTTCCGGGGTGTTATTTTTACGGTGTTAAGTTACAAAAGTCTTATGCCTGTGACAATATTGGGGATCGAGTCGAGTTGCGATGAAACGTCTGCAGCGGTGATGGTTGACGGTATCATCCGATCAAACGTCATTGCGGGGCAGGCGGTGCATGAGCAATACGGCGGCGTGGTGCCGGAGCTCGCATCCAGGGCACATCAGGCAAATATTGTTCCCGTTGTGGAGGTGGCCTTGCAGCAGGCAGGTGTGACCTTGCAGGATATCTCCGGTATTGCCTTCACCCAGGGTCCCGGATTACTCGGCGCGCTGATGGTAGGAACGGCTTATGCCAAGGGTCTGAGTCTGGCACTGGACGTCCCCCTGCTGGCCGTGCATCACATGCAGGCACATATTCTGGCGCATTTCATCGAGGATCCCAAGCCGTCATTCCCGTTCCTCTGCCTGACCGTGAGCGGCGGCCACACCCAGATCGTGCGGGTGAACAGCCCCATGGATATGGAGATCCTCGGCCAAACGATCGACGATGCCGCCGGTGAGGCCTTCGACAAATGTGCCAAGATGCTGGGTTTGCCCTATCCGGGCGGACCGCTCATCGACAAGCACGCACAACTGGGCGATCCCGCGGCTTTCAGTTTCGGAGAGCCGAAGATACCCGGTCTGGATTTTTCATTCAGCGGGTTCAAAACGTCTGTTTTATATTTTTTGCAGGACCGGAAAAAACAGGATCCCGACTTTGTGGAGAAGCACCTCAACGACCTGTGTGCGGCAATACAACACGAAATTGTGGAAATTTTACTCAGAAAACTGAAGCGCGCAGCGAAGGAGACCGGTATCCGCACCATCGCTATCGCCGGCGGGGTGAGTGCTAATTCCGGTTTGCGCAAGCGTTTATACGAAGTGGGGGAGGCCCAGCAATGGACCGTGCATATCCCGAAATTTGAATACTGTACCGATAACGCGGCCATGATCGCCATGACCGGACATTTTAAGTTTCTGGCGGGCGACTTTGCCGATAGGACGGTGGTTCCGCTGGCGCGCATATCCGGATTAACGAACGCCTAAATCAACAATACCTATGGCTAAAGTGCAGATCGATTTTCCCGAAAAGGTTGTCTTCACCACACACCTCGATGTTCGTATCACCGATATGAATTACGGTAACCATTTGGGCAACGACAGCGTTTTGTCACTCCTGCATGAAGCCAGGGTACGTTTTTTGCAGCATTTAGGTTTCAGTGAGATGGATCTGGGCGGGGTAGGGATCATTATGTCCGATGCGGCCATTCAGTTCAGACGGGAAGTTTTCTATGGTGAACAACTGGAGATCAGTATAGCTGTTACAGATATTTCGAGGGCAGCTTTTGATATCTGCTATAAAGTATCCAGCGCCGGGAACCTTGTCGCCTTAGCCAAAACCGGTATCGTTTGTTTTGATTATACGACGCGTAAAGTGTCGCCCATTCCGGAAGTGTTTTTACAGCGATTAGCTTAAGTATTTGCCTTCCGATGTGCGGCACACTCCATCTGCACTCACCACACTCCTCTTATCGCACACCCGATTCCCGGGACAGCACACTCCTGTAATGCGATAAATTATTTTGATGCGTATACCTTTTGTATGGGCAGCGGTGTTGTCTGCTGCATGGATCCTGAACGGGACTGGCTTATTTGGACAAATGATGGATGACTGTGCGGCACATCCCGATGATGATGTGATGCATGCAGAACACTGTGCTGTGTTTGCCCTGGTGCCGGCGGACATGGCCACCCACATCAGCGTTGCCAACGGCAGCTGGTTCACCCCATCCACCTGGAATACCGGAACTGTGCCGGGTGCCGGAGCCCGCGTATTCGTGGATTCAGGATATACGGTCACTTATGATGCGATCAGCAATACCGAGATCGACTGGCTGCGCGTGAAAGGCACACTGAATTTCAGCACCGGCGCATCCACACAATTGAAGCTGAATACCTGTATCATTGATCCGGTGGGTATCATGAACATCGGCACCGCGCTTACACCTGTTGCTGCCGCTGTCACGGCGAAGATCATCTTCTCCGACAACGGACCCATCGACATCACCATGGACCCGTTCGAATTTGGCAAGGGCCTCATCAGCCATGGTATGCTTACGGTGAATGGTGCGTATAAAAAATCCTATTGCGCCATCAATAAGAACCTGAATGCAGGAGCAGCATCACTGAAGCTGTCGGAAACACCAACCGGATGGGCAGTGGGAGATCAGATCATCGTTCCTGGTACCTATGGTACCGCAGCCGGAGATTTTATCACCAATACCAAATTCCACGATGAGATACTGACCATCACGTCCATTGCCGGTAAGACCGTCTATTTCACCAATACCGCAACCGGCGGCACTACATTGCAATATGAGCACAAGATGCCCATCGGTTATGGATTGAAGATGTATGTGGCGAATATCACCCGCAATGTGCGTATAGAGACCGAGAATTATGCAGCCATACCTGTCGACCAGCGGGCACACGTGATGCTCATGCATAACACGGCACAAAACATTTCCAATGCTGCACTGATCGGTCTGGGCAGATCCAATAAGGACATCCTCGTGACCGATCCGGTGGTGAACGAGTTTGGTGAACAGATCGCCGGTGGCAGTAATGTGCGTGGACGCTATGCGCTGCATGTGCACCGGGCAGGAACGAATGATCCGGCTGCAAGTGCATTGGTCATCAAAGGGAATGCCGTGGTGGATCCCACCAGCTGGGGGATAGTCAACCATCAGAGCCATGTATATGTGGATGACAATGTGGTGTTCAATTACTTCGGAGCCGCTTTCATCACGGAAGATGGCAACGAATTGGGCCGCTTCAATCGCAATATGGCAATCAAAGGCCGGAAGGCTACCACCGTCACCGACCTCGAAATGCGTACTGCCAATTTTGATTTCGGATTTGAGGGCAACGGATTCTG
Source organism: Chitinophagales bacterium (assembly GCA_036734545.1). GTDB lineage: Bacteria > Bacteroidota > Bacteroidia > Chitinophagales > BACL12 > UBA7236. The sequence goes on along the minus strand of DAIMYJ010000043.1, from coordinate 11,733 downwards.
GATCCAGAGTTCGAATGTGTCTTTTGAAAATAATATCGTGACCAGCAGTGCCGGTGATGCCTATAAAGTGTTCAGCGATGACGCCAGCATGCCGGATGCACGACGGCTGAAAATTCCTGCTGCCAATATCCTCAACCCGGTCATCGCCGGAGCGGACGACTCCATTTACACAGCAGTGGTGCCGATGCGCAAGTTTGCCGGCAATGTGGCGTATAACTGCAACAGTGCCATGATGTTCTGGACACATATGCTCAACAACGACAACGTAGGGGATTTCAGCACGGTGGAATATGACCCGTATACGCATACGATCATGAGTGTGATCGACAATTGTAAATTCTGGAATATGCAGGGAGCGGGAATATCCGTGAAATATTCAGGCCAGGTGCATTTCCGTAACACGCTGCTGCTCGGCGATATCGCAGGACAGTTCGCCACCAGCGACTGGATCATCGGCAACCCGTATGGCGGCTTTGCGTTCATCACCAGCACCGTTACCGGACAGATGGTGTATGAAGGCCTTACCGTAAAAGGATGGAAGCGTGCACTGGTAGCAGGACGCACCGATGACCTGCAGAGCGCGGATGGTTTCGAGTATAATTATCGCACATCCAAAGTGATCGGCGGCACCTATGGCAGTAACGTGTACAACATCGTGCCTGAAGAAGGTACGGATATCTATGGCGCTTCTGAATATTATCGTTTCCCGGACTATTTTGAGATCAGCAGTGCACCGATATTCTCAGTGATCACACCGAACATTACACCGGTGGCTGATTATGCTTATGTGGCGATAGGCGGAACGGCAGTGAATTTGAATGGCGCTCTTTCTGCTGATGCAGATCCGGGTGTGATCACCCCGGGACAGGGCAACGGTATAGCCGGCTATGTATGGCAGTTTGGTGATGGCACGGTGGGATATGGAAAGGAGATCGTGCATATATATCCTGCTCCCGGCACCTATGCCACGACACTGACCGTTTATGACAGTCAGGGACAAACCGGTACGGTAACGAAGAATGTGTATGTTGCGGCTACTCCCTACGAGAATATTGTAGAAAATTCGGGCTTCGAGACCGGTACCCTGCAGGCATCATCCTATATCAACAGCACGGCAGCATTTGTAGATAATGCATGGATACATAAAAGCAATTGGCAGATCGTTGACGGAAAGGCGGTCATATATCTGAGCGATAAATGGAACCGCCCTCTTGTGCAGGTAATACGCAATGACAAAGCGCTGCGCGGAGTTGTGGAGTTGTCTTTTCAGGCGAAGAATCTGGGTATCGGCGCCATCGGTAATGATCTGATCTGTGAGATCACCGGTGTAAATACGGAATTTCGTGATCTGAATTTTATCACGCCGGCGTCCGTTGAACAGTGGAATAATAATGAGCCGGGGTTTACCGCAGATGTGCTGTATTCCCAGAACGTTGGACTCGCCAATTACAACTGGCAAACATTTACCGCTGATGTCGATCTCGGCACCGGTTATACATACATCATCGTGAAATTCTATTCACAGGGCGTAAAGGTAGGCCCCGCAGAAGAGCAGGGCGTGGATAATGTATGCCTGCCCTGTATATGCAGCACACCCGGCGGACTGTTCGAGGATGAACTCACCGCCACGCATGCCATGCTTATCTGGGATAATGTGGGCAGCATGCAGTATGATGTGCAATACAAGACCACTACCGGTGGTGCCTGGACGACAGTTACCGTAAATAACACCTTTCTGGAGCTTTCGGCACTCAGCGCCAACACCAGTTACACGTGGAAGGTGAGAGCGCAATGTGATGGCGTGTATACAGCCTATTCTGCTGAGAAGATATTCATCACGCCTGCAGCAGGTACAACCTGCACATCACCCAATGTGCTCAGCACCGAACTCATTACGTCCAATAAAGCCACACTCGTGTGGAATGTCGTCCCCACTGTTCTGCAATATCAGGTGGCCTATAAAACGGCAGCTGCCGCCACCTGGACCACCCAGAATGTGGCGGTGCCCACACTAATGCTTACAGGGCTTACTCCGTCCACCACCTACCAATGGAAGGTGCGTGCACAGTGTGCGGCAGGATGGAAAGATTATACTTCAGTAATGGAATTCACTACCCCGGCGTTGCGTATGGAAGAGGAGGCGGCGACAGCAGACGAATGGCTCACCATAGTGCCCAATCCGGCTACGGAGGTGCTGCATTGCACGATACGCGAGGCGCAGGGTGGAGGTATGCTCAGACTGTTGAGTATGGCGGGTCAGACAGTGCGACAGGAATATATTCCGGCAACAGAAGGAGAGACCGTCGTGTCCATCAGTCTGGCCTGGCTGCCGGTAGGCGTATATGTCATGACTTACCAGCTTGCTGACGGAATTGTGGCATCCCAAAAGGTGGTCATTCAATGATCTTTATTTAGCGATCGGCACAACCGGGCATTTTTTTTGCTATTGGGGTGCTAAAAGCATTGCATATGATGAAAAGACACATTTTCACGATCCTGTTGGCGGTAATGCTTGCAGGCATCGGATCGCTGAAGGCACAGAACGGCTACACCCATGCGTTGGGATTGCGTTTTGGAGGCGGAGATGGCGTGGGCACGGAGATATCCTATCAGCAATTCATAGGCGGGCCTAACCGACTGGAGTTTGACCTCGGGATCTATGACGACGGATGGAACGACGGATTCAAACTGACGGTCCTGTATGAATGGGTGCATCCGCTGGCCGATGGATTCGGCTGGTATGCGGGTGTCGGCGGCGGAGTAGGGAGCCGCGACATCGATAACGATCATCCCGTGTTCGATGATGACGACGATGAAGGTATCTTCCTGGATGCGGATGCAGTGCTCGGCCTCGAGTATCAATTTCCTATACCTCTGCAATTGAGCCTTGACCTGCGTCCTGAGATCGGGATCATCAATGATGATTTTGACATGGGATTCGGATTCGGCGTTCGATATACCTTCTGACACTTTTGCTTGGCAACAACAAAAAGACCCGCCTACAATTGAGTAGCGGGTCTTTTACTATTTATATATATCATCATTTAATCGCCGGAACGGATGAACTGCACGGTTTGTATGGCAGCACTGTTGTATACGGCCACCATATAACCGCCTGCCGGCAGGCTGCTGATCTCCAGCGTTTGCGGGAATGCCGGTTGTTGTAATTCCAGACATATTTTACCTGTCATATCCAGTATCTGCAGCAGATCTGCAGAGGCTGCATCTGACTGAATAACTAAATACCCGCGGGCAGGATTGGGATAGACCAAAAGTTCGCCGCCGGTCATCGTCGTTATCGAATTGTGCACATCAGAGCAATCGATCGCATCATCGAGAAAGGCTGTACGTTCGCTGATAAAGGAACGCAGGCCATAAGCAGTGCCGCCCATGCCGCCGGTGGTAACGTCTTCATCAATGTTCTGATCGAATTGACTGTTGGTATACATCTTATTCGGATCGGCATACACATGGGGCTGGATCAGCGTGTATAATTCGTCGATCAGACTGTCGATGAAATCGGTTTGGAAGTATGCCGTAAACAGTTCGCAATAGTAGTAATCGTAAGTAGACTGTGTGGATGGAATACTTACGATCCGTTCCACCAGAGGCCGACCGATCGTGAAGTAATACGGATCCAGTGCGGTCAGGTCTCCCGTGCCCGGCCCGCCGGTATATAATCCGAAGGCCTCGTTGCAGTCCCAGTTGATCCATTCCCAAACACCGGTGGAGTCGAGATCATAAATGTAATAATTGCGTGCCGAGTTCAGATAGCTGTCGAGATTCGCGAACAGGTTATACATAGCGATGCTTTTCATGAGCTGGGGCACGTTGAAATGCAGCGACAGCTGGTTCGCAAAATCGGCATCAGATGTATTGTTGATGAAATCCGTGAGGCGGATGAGATCGCCCCAGTCATTTTCATCAGCATTGTTTTCCAGTGTGTAACGGTCGTAATATTCGGTGGTGTCGGTGTCGTAGTATTGCAGATCGGCAGATACCGGAGTGCCGCCGCCGGGACCGCCACCGAAAGCGTCGCCGGCCTTGAACAGGTTTTCATTGTTCTCACCAAAGCGTGTATCCAGGAATTCATCATCCACCTGTTCCACTACCGTATAAAATCCCCACAGCTCATCATTCATATATACATTGGCATAGTTCGCGCGCGGAGCGTTGATGCCATTGTCGGCGCACACATCGTAATAGATCTTCTCGCGCATAAAGGTGGGATCCTTGAAGCCGTTGTTGAAATTCAACTTGCGCAGTCCGTCGTATTCCTGGCCGGCAACATACCGGTTGAAGTCGATCTTGAACGACTTCTTATTGCCGGGATGACCGTAACTGGAGTTGCCCTTGAGCCGCACACCGATGCTGTCGAAGGAATACGTACCTGTCAGATCGGTAACTGTAAGATCGGCCATCATATAGGTCTCGGTTTCGTAATTAGCCACGAGACTGTCCCAGAAGCCGGGTTGCGCGAATTGCAGGTCGATGGTCAATACCTGATCTTCATTGAATACCTGATCGCCGGGTGCCTGAGCCGTCAAACGGGCATAACCCAGCATGCATAATACGAGAGTGGTTGAACGCATAGGAGTGAAGCAGTTTCGCATTTGACTGTGTATAGCCGCTAAAGTTTAACGGCCATGTCAGAAGCCGCTAAATAAGCAGTTGTCCATGCCGCCTGAAAGTTGAAACCGCCGGTCACTGCGTCGATGTCCAGCACCTCGCCGGCAAAATACAGGCGCTGACAGAGTTTACTTTCCATCGTGCGCATATCCACTTCGGCCAGCCGCACACCGCCACAGGTCACGAACTCTTCCTTGAAGGTGCTTTTGCCCTTCACCCGGAACTGTGATGCCGTGACCGTGAGCGCCAGCGTCTCTGCCTCCTGTTTGCTGAGGTCGGCCCAGTTCAATTGTTCCGCTATCGCACAATAGGCACAAAGCTGTTTCCATAACCGCGTGGGGATGCCTTCGGGTGTAGTATTGAACACATGCTTTCTCGGCTGCTGTGTGCGCTGTGCACGTATCCATTCGATAAATGCTTCGGTATCCATCGTGCCGGTGAAATTCACGCGGATGCCAAAACGATACTGGCGCTCTGCCATCAGTCGCGCGCCCCATGCCGACAGTTTCAATATGGCCGGTCCGCTCATACCCCAATGGGTGATCAGCAGCGGGCCGGATGTTTCCAGCTGACTGTCGTCGAGCATCACCGACGCATGCGGGATACTCACGCCCATGAGTCCGTTGATACGCGCATCCTGAATATGAAAGGTGAACAAACTGGGCACCGGCGGTTCAATATGATGCGACAGGCCGGTGATCATTTTCCAGATATGCTGACTGCTGCCGGCAGCGATCATCAGTGCATCGGCTGAAAATTGGCGGCCGTTCGAGAAGGTGAGCGACCATTGTTCGGCATTGCGGCTGATAGACTGCAGTCCGTGTCCGGTGTGTATGTGCACTTTGTGTAATGCCGCTTCTCGCAGAAAACAATCGATGATGGTTTGCGAAGTATTCGTGACCGGGAACATCCGGCCATCGGCTTCCGCCTGTATCTCTACGCCGCGCTCTGCAAACCACTCTATCGTGTCGGCCGGCTGGAACCGGTGGAAGGGGCCCAGCAACTCTCTGCCGCCTCTGGGATAAAAGGTCGACAGCTCCGAGGGATCAAAACACTGATGGGTCACATTGCAGCGGCCGCCACCGCTAACCTTCACCTTGCCGAGCAGCTCGGTGTTTTTTTCAAAGATGTGTACGGCTATATCGGGTCTTTTCGCCGCCAGATTGATCGCACAGAAAAATCCGGCCGCCCCGCCACCGATAATGGCTACCTGCTTTTTAGTGGATCTTTCCGGCATGATCAGAAGACCAAAAATACATATATTCGTCGGATGAAATCTTCAGGTAATTGCCCAAAATGCGGTAGCCGCGAAATATACACCGATGCCGGAGTTACAGCGTACGGCCAGACACGACTGCTGCAGGTCGGTTTTTGGAGGACCGCAACACTTGATCGTTATATGTGCACGCGTTGCGGGTATGTGGAATTATATCTGCGCGATAAGGATAGAAATAACACCGGCCTCATGGATAAACTGCGTGCTTACTGGAATCGCAGATAATTATGCAGTGATCACACACGTATGGCAAAGAAAAGTAAAACACAAACGCCGAAAACACACCTTCCGAAGGAAACACCTGCACGCTCCGGCACGATCAAATGGCCCGGACTCTGGCTGAGTATACTCGTGCTATTGGTGTATGCCGCTTCCATCAATTTTGAACTCACGGAACTGGATGATATCATCTTCATCCGCGAGCAGGCCGCCTATAATGCCGATGCCGGAAATCTCCTGCATTCTTTTGAACGCGGTGTCTTCTCCGAAAAAAATGACACCTATTATCGCCCGCTGCTGCTCAATTCATTTGTGCTGAATGCACAGCTGAACGGGACCAATGTGCAGGGATATCATGTGGTAAATGTCCTGCTGCATGTGCTTGCCGTATGGCTGTTATTCCGCCTGATGCTGTACTTACAGGTGCGGCAGCGCTTGGCATTTTTGTTGACGGTGTTGTTTGCCGTGCATCCGGTATTCGTGCAGGCGGTCAGCTGGATACCGGGGCGCAATGATACACTGCTGGGCATTTTTGCACTGGCATTCCTGCTCAGTACATTGAAATTCCTGGACACCGGTAAAAAGCCTCTGCTTGCCATAAATCTGATCTGGTTGTTATGTGCCTTGTTCACCAAAGAATCTGCCCTGTTTCTGGCACCTGCCGCGTGGTTGTTGCTGATCGGTTTGCGCAGGATACAGATATTTTCTGCGCCGGCCTGGATGTTATATGGCGTTTGGATATCTGCTGCCGGCATTTGGTTCGTGGTGCGGAGCAACGCTTCGTTGACCAATGAAGGACTCGTGATTGCGGATATGGCTTCCAACTTCGTCAGCCGAATACCGGTGCTTATCCAATATCTCGGTAAGGCATTCCTGCCGGTGAATCAAAGTGTTTTTCCCATGATGGGCGATACTTCTTATGTGCCCGGTGTTATTGCCCTCATCGTTCTGGCAGCGCTGATCTATTTTACACCGCCCGCAGGCCGCAGGATATGGCTGGGTGGTTTGGGTTGGTTCCTGGTATTGCTGTTGCCGGTCGTGTTGCTGCCCGGAGCACTGAACGAACAGGATTTTGAACATCGCCTGTATGTGCCGTTCATGGGATTTTTACCGGCATTGGCGCTTTCAGGGATACTCGGTTCACGCATGGAAAAATATACCGTGCCGGTATTGTTGACCGTATCTTTTGTCTTCACTATACTGAACATCCGCCATCAGCAACACTTCAGCGATCCGATCACGTTCTGGGAGTCGGCAGTCGAAACAACACCGAACTCGGGTTACGCCACTATGATGCTGGCCGCGCGATTGGATGACACGGATAAACCGCGTGCAGATGCCCTTATGCGCAAAGCATATCAACTGGATCCCGATGAAAAGTACATCAACTTTTACATGGGTAAGTATTTTCTGGACGTGAACAAGACCGACAGTGCTGCAATATGCCTGCAGCGCGAACTGGAGATATCCGCGTATTATGAAACGTATTTTCAGTTATCGCGACTGGCATTCATGCAAAATGATCATCAGCAGAGCCGTATCTGGATGGAGAAATATCTGGAGGTCAACCCGACAGATGCGCAGGCAGCCAATAATTATCTCTTATTGCTGATCCAGCTGAACGACAAAGCGGCTGCAGGTAAATTCATCGAACAAAAAAGAAAGGAAGGCATGGTGTTCCCGCAGGAATTGGTGGATCAGGTGAAGTGATCACCGGTGAGCGCCTACGACCGTCTGTATGCATGGGTGTTCGCATGCATATACCGGCAGGCAGCAGTAGCTGTGCAAAGGAAGCTATACCTGTAATGGAATGATGAGCGGTTTTTACTAACCGCGCTGCAGAAAATTATACAGCCTTCACTTCTGCCACGAGCTTCTCCAGCATCGCTTTAGCATCACCGAAGAGCATGCGTGTTTTGGAGTCGTAGAAGAGTTCGTTCTCGATACCGGCATACCCTTTGGCCATAGAGCGCTTCATCACGATGATGTTCTTGGCGGTATTGGCCTTGATGATCGGCATGCCGTAGATGGGCGAGCCCGGGTCTGTTTCGGCAGCGGGGTTCACCACGTCGTTGGCACCGATCACGATCACCACGTCCGTGTTGGGCAGATGCGGGTTGATGTCTTCCATCTCCTTCAGCTTGTCGTAGGAAACATCCGCTTCTGCAAGCAATACGTTCATGTGTCCTGGCATACGTCCTGCCACCGGGTGGATGGCGAAATTCACTTCCACACCTTTTTCTTCAAGTACTTTTTCAAACTCATGACAGGCATGCTGTGCCTGTGCAACGGCGAGGCCGTAACCGGGGATGATGGTCACCTTTTGTGCATAGGCACACAGGATGGCCGTATCTGTCGCATTGATCTCGCGTATGGATAATCCTTCGGTAGACTTACCCGGGCCTGAACTGCCGCTGAAGGCGCCGATGATCACGTTCCACAAACTGCGGTTCATGGCGTTACACATCAACACTGTAAGGATGGTTCCGGCAGAACCTACGAGGATACCACCGGTAAGCATCACCTGATTGTGATACAGGAAACCGCCGAACGCTGCTGCCACACCGGTAAAGGAGTTGAGCAGTGAGATCACCACCGGCATATCGGCACCACCGATAGGCAATACGAACAGGATACCATACAGCATGGAGGCTGCAAATAATATCCAGATCACCGAAGTGGGCATGAAGTCAGGCTGGAGAGAAGCATATACCACCAACGCGAGGATGGCGAAGATGAAAGTGTTATTGAAGAACTGCTGGAACTTGCTGCCATAGTCTTTAACCTTGCCTTCCAGTTTGCCGTAAGCAATGATGGAGCCTGCAAAAGAAACAGTTCCGATCATGAGGCCCAGGAATATGGTGAAGCGTTCGCCAAACAACTCCGGGTTGTGCGTATCCATCTCCACGATGCCGATCAGCGCTGCGCACGCGCCACCCATACCGTTAAACAAGGATACCATCTGTGGCATCTGGGTCATCTTCACCTTCATAGCGGCGAAATAACCTACCACCGTTCCAATGGCGATACCGCCAAAGATCCAGCCGAGATTGCCGATGCCTTCACCGCCTTCGTTCTTATGGAAAAATATCGTTCCGAAAATGGCAATGGTCATACCGATCGCCGCTAACAGGTTTCCGCGCTTGGCAGAATCCGGCTTAGCCAGCATTTTCAGGCCGACAATAAAAGAAACGCTTCCGAGCAGGTAGCAGAGTTTGAGTATATCGATTGATGACATGATCGTTTGAGTCTAGCTTAATTAATCGTGAATCGTGAGTCGTGAATCGTGAGTCGTGAATTTTATTTAACTATCTGATTGCATTCCATGAACACATGCGCACACGAACACATGAACACACATTACTTCTTCTTTTTGAACATTTGCAGCATTCTGTGTGTCACCACGAAACCGCCCACCACGTTGAGTGTTCCGAGGATCACGGCCAGAAAGCCGAGTACGAGTGCCAGGGTGTTATCGGCATGACCCATCACAATGATGGAGCCGATGATCACCACACCGTGAATGGCGTTGGCGCCCGACATTAATGGGGTGTGCAGGATGGCCGGCACGTTGCTGATCACCTCTACACCTAAAAAGGCTGCCAGGAGGACGATATAAATGATGTCCCAGGTATCCAGACTGGCGAGGAAGGTTTGAAAGATATCCAATAGTATCATAGTGCGTTACGATATGCTGTTTATGCGGTTACACTGTTCATTTGCGCTTTCACGCGTTCATTTTTGATCTCGCCGTCATGCGCGATGCAGGTGCCGGTGATCAGATCATCCTGCCAGTTCAGGTTCAGGTTGCCGTCTTTGTCGACCATGATCTTCAGGAAGTTCAGGATGTTCTTGCCGAACATCTTAGAGGCATCCAGCGGCATGGTAGAGGCGAGGTTGGAGTCGCCGATGATGGTCACACCGTTGATGTTGATGGTCTGGCCGTTCTGTGTGAGTTCACAGTTACCGCCGCTGCTCGCAGCGAGGTCGATGATCACACTGCCGGGGCGCATAGCATGTACGGTTTCCTTTTGCAGCAGGATAGGAGCTTTCCGTCCGGGGATCTGCGCGGTGCAGATCACTACGTCGGCCTTAGTGGCGTGTTCCTGTACTTTGGCCTGCTGACGGCGCTTAAAGTCTTCACTTTGCTCAACGGCATAACCGCCGGCCGATTTATCTTCAGTAGCACCTTCCACCTCGATGAATTTAGCACCCAGCGAGAGCACTTCTTCGCGGGCTGCTGTGCGCACATCGCTGGCTTCCACTACTGCGCCCAGGCGCTTAGCAGTGGAGATGGCCTGCAATCCGGCTACACCGGCGCCCAGGATCACCACCTTGGCAGGGGTAATGGTTCCTGCGGCCGTCATGAACATGGGGAAGAATTTCGGTAAATGAGTGGCAGCCACTAAAACGGCTTTATAACCGGATACGGTAGCCATAGAGCTGAGGATGTCCATTGCCTGAGCACGTGTGGTGCGCGGGATCACATCCAGACTGAAGGCGGAAACCCCGCTGTTCAGGCAGGCGGTAACAAAACCGGTCTGCATCAGCGGATTGAAGCCGCCCACCAGCACCTTGCCGCGCATCAGGGCCAGTTCATCGGCACCTACCGGGTGGATCTTCAGGAGCAGGTCGCTCTTTTCGATCACCGCCTGGCGGGAGGCAATGGTGGCGCCTTTGGCCGTATAATCGGCATCCGGAAAACCGGCGTGCAGCCCGGCGTTGGTTTCAACCAGAATGTCTGTTGCTTTGAGGGCTTTCAGCGAGGGCAGATGTTCGGGAATGATGGCCACTCGCTTGTCCGACTGGCCTTCTCCCAAAATTCCTATGATCATGCAGGTGAGATTTCGTTTTTGAAGGTGCAAAGATAGGGAAAATGGCCTTCATGACCGATGTCATCCTTCCTGAGCGCCCCCCGGAGTAGCTTTATCCGTTGAAAACCGTTGAACTATGCAAACCTTCGTCAGCGCCCTCTCCGCCAGAACCTACCCGCTAAGCGAACGTATCCCCGTGTCCTCCATACGCCCGTCGCTGCTCGCCCTCATCAGGGCTGAACATCCCGAGCTTCCCGCAGATGGGTTCATCGCCGCCGGCGAACTGAACATTTACCGCGAGCAATATATTGCCGATTACCTGCGGCGGGAGGTGGACGAACTCTCAGATCTCGAACATACCGTGATAAACTCCCTGCGGGACAAAACCCTGCTGTCGGATAAAACCGATCTGGAAATGGACGCAGAGCTGACCACCGGTCAGCGGATGGCCGACACCGTGGCCCGCTTCGGCGGGAGCTGGCGGTTCATCATCCTCTTTGGCAGCTTTCTGGTCATTTGGATAGTGGTGAACGCGGTCTGGCTGCGCAACAGGGCCTTTGACCCATTTCCCTTTATCCTCCTTAACCTGATGCTCTCCTGTCTGGCTGCCATTCAGGCACCCCTGATCATGATGAGCCAGAACCGACAGGAAGAGAAGGACAGACAGCGCGCCAAAAAGGATTATATGATCAACCTGAAATCAGAAGTGGAAATACGCATGCTCCACGAAAAACTCGATCACCTGATCATGCATCAACAGCAAAAATTACTCGAGATCCAGCAACTGCAGATCGA
>DAIMYJ010000042.1:19568-23914 GCA_036734545.1 Chitinophagales bacterium | reverse complement strand
CGGGCCTCCCGGCCCGCGAGGGGGAAAACCATGCAGCGATTTTCTTCGTAAGTTTGATCGGCAACAGGAAAAGACATTGGCTCAGGCTTCGGACATACAAGCAGAAGAAGCAGTGCTCATAGCCGGTTTGCAGCAGCGGGATACCGCTGCGCTATCCGAACTCTATGAGCGCTACTCGGCAGCCTTATTCGGGGTGATATCCCGGCTGGTGAACGATGATCACCTGGCGGAAGATATCCTGCAGGAGGCATTCCTGAAGATATGGAACAATGCCTCTGCCTACGATGGCTCCAAAGGGCGCCTCTTTACCTGGATGCTCAACATTTGCCGCAACCAGGCCATCGATAAGATGCGCAGCAAGGGGTACAAGACCGGCAAGGCCACCACATCGGATGAATCCGTGTTGCTGGAGAACCCGAACGAGATCTACGATGCCATTCGTCCCGACACCATCGGGTTGCGCGAGATCGTGGAGCAGTTGCGGCCGGAGTGGAAGCAGTTGATAGACCTGGTGTATTTCAAGGGGTACACACAACAGGAGGTTTCAGAAACCCTTGACATACCGCTCGGCACCGTGAAAACGCGGCTCCGGAGCGCCATACAGGCATTAAGAGAACGATTTTAAGCATACACCGTGCAGATACAGGAATACATAACATCCGGCATTCTTGAAGCATATGTGACAGGGTCACTGAGCAAGGCAGAGATGCGCGAGGTGGAAGCCATGGCCCGGACACACCCCGAGGTGCGCCGGGAACTGGACGCCATCGCGCTGGCCATGGAGAAGTATGCCCTGCTCCACGCCCGCAAGCCGTCGCCACGCGTGTTGGAAGGCCTGATGGAGGCCGTAAAGGCGGAGGCCGCGACCGGCGTGTATCCGGTGCAGACGGCAGAAGCGGCCCCTCGCATCCGCGAACTCCGATTCAGGAGGCTTGCACTCGCTGCCAGCATACTGCTATTTTTATCCATCACCGCGAACATCTACTTCTATTCCACCGCGCGGCGCGTTACGCAGCAGCTGGCCGATATGCGGGAAGATAACCTCCGCATGGCCGGTGAACAGGAGGTGCTGCGTGCCAATATGGAGCATCTCTCCGGCGAACTCGCCATCCTGCAGGACCCTGCCAATGTGACGCTCACCCTCAAAGGCGTGCCCAACCACCCCGAAGCCCTTGCCAACCTGTGCTGGAACCGCTCTACAGGTCAGGTGTATGTGGTGTCGGCCAAACTCCCGGAACCCCCGTCAGGCAAGCAATACCAGCTGTGGGCGCTCATCGGCGGCACCCCCGTGGACGCGGGTGTTTTCGACATGGACAAAGGGCTACAGACCATGAAGGCATTCCCTACCGCCGATGCCTTCGCCGTTACCCTCGAACCCGCCGGCGGCAGCACCGCGCCTACCCTCGAACAGATGTATGTGATGGCGGGTGTATAACCGCACTTTTTTGTGAACAATCGCCTTGCCACAGGGTTAAATTTGTGGCAAGCGGATGCTCGTTTTTACGATTCCGTTTTCCTACCTTTGCCGTGCCTTAAAAAAGAGAGCAGGCGCGAAAAATTGCAGAAAAATGGATGAACAGGCAATTTCCAACCAATTGATCGATTACGCGGCGATATTCGTGCAGTTCATTGTGGCTGCCGGATTCGTGATCACCACCGTTTTGGCTGCCCAGTACATCGGCCCGAAACGCGGCGGCGCCCGCAAAATGCAGAGCTTCGAGTGTGGTCTCGACAGCATCGGTAACGCCCGTTTACCTTTCTCCGTGAAGTATTTTCTCGTGGCTATTCTCTTCGTGCTGTTCGACGTGGAAGTGATCTTCTTCTATCCCTGGGCAGTCAATTTCCGTGAACTGGGCGAAAGCGGCTTTGTTAAAATGCTGATTTTTATGGCTCCACTCCTCCTCGGCTACTTCTACATCATTAAGAAGGGTGCGCTGAAGTGGGAGTAAAAAAACTTGCTTGCATATGGCGCTGACCAAAGTGAATCAAATCCCTGAAATGTATACCGGTGAAGGTTTTGCCCTCACCAAACTGGAAAAAGTCGTGGGTTTGGCGCGCGCCAACTCCATCTGGCCGCTCCCGTTCGCCACTTCCTGTTGCGGTATCGAATTCATGGCCACAATGGCCGCCACCTATGACCTGGGCCGCTTCGGCGCCGAGCGCTTGAGCTTTTCTCCGCGCCAGGCCGACCTCCTGATGGTGATGGGTACCATCGCAAAGAAAATGGGCCCCGTGCTCAAACAGGTATACACCCAGATGGCTGAACCCCGCTGGGTGATCGCCGTTGGTGCATGCGCCTCCAGTGGCGGTATCTTCGACACCTACTCCGTACTGCAGGGCATCGACAAGGTGATCCCGGTGGATGTGTATGTGCCGGGATGTCCGCCTCCCCCCGAAGCCATCCTCGACGGTATCCTCAAGATTCAGGAGAAGGTGAAGACGGAAGGCTTCAAGCGCCGCGAATCCCCCGAATACAAACAATTACTGGCCAGCTACGGAATCGAGTAATGGAAAACAAGATAGACAACCACCTGGTAGACAGCCTGCTGCGCGAGCGGTTTCCCGAAGATGTGCTCAAAGTGGAGGAATCGTACGGCATGCTCGACTTCACCGTGAAACGCGAAAAGATCATTGACATCCTCCAGTGGTTGCGCGATCATACACTGCTGCAGTTCAACTTTCTGACGAGTATGAACGGCATGCATTTTCCCGACAACAAAAATCAGGAGCTGGGTATGGTGTATCACCTGCACAGCTTTATCAATAACGTGCGCATTCGATTGCATATCTATTTTCCGATCAGCGATCCGCACGTGCCCACTGCCACAGGTCTCTGGAAAACGGCCAACTGGATGGAGCGCGAAGCCTTCGATTTTTTCGGCATCCGCTTTACCGGCCACCCCGACCTGCGCAGGATCCTGAACATGGAAGATATGCTGTACCACCCTCTGCTGAAACAATATCCGCTGGAGGATGGTACGAGAACGGATAAGGAGGATAAGTATTTCGGACGGTGAGGTTTTGTGGTGTAGGTTTTAAAGGTCCTGATACTTGATACTCGATACTAGATACTAAATAAGTGAGCCGGCGCGTGAGTTTCACCACTCACTACCCAATACTCACTACCACTATATGGCAAAGAACGAAAATCTATTGAACGGCGTCGTGCAGACGGAGGAGGAGATCAAGCAATATAATTATCTCAACCTTGGTCCTACGCATCCGGCTACGCACGGTATCTTTCAGAATATCCTGAAGTTGGATGGCGAGATCATCGTGGATGCACAGCCTACCATCGGATATATCCACCGCGCTTTTGAAAAGCTGGCCGAGCACCGCCCGTATTATCAGGTAACACCGATCACCGACCGCCTGAACTACTGCTCATCGCCGATCAACAACATCGGCTGGCACATGACGGTGGAGAAACTGATCAAGGCTGAGATGCCCAAGCGTGTGGATTACATGCGCGTGATCATCATGGAACTTGCCCGTATTGCCGATCATATCATTTGTAATTCCGTGATCGCCGTTGACACCGGTGCCCTCACGGGATTTTTATATGTATTCCAGTGGCGCGAAAAGATCTACGAGATCTATGAGCTCATCTGCGGCACTCGCCTCACCACCAACATCGGCCGCATCGGCGGTTTCGAGCGCGATTTTTCGGATGATGTCTGGAGGCGGATTGAGGAGTTCGTGAACGAATTCCCGAAGGCCCTGAAGGAATTCGAGAAAATGGTGATGCGCAACCGCATTTTCATGGACCGCACCATCAAAGTGGGCGGCATCACCGCAGAGAATGCATTGAACTACGGATTTACCGGCCCGAACCTGCGCGCAGCAGGTGTCGATTACGACGTGCGGGTGATGAGTCCGTATTCCAGCTATCAGGATTTTGATTTCATCATTCCGGTGGGCACCAACGGCGACACCTACGACCGCTTCTGCGTGCGTGAGGAAGAAATGTGGCAGAGCCTGAACATCATCAAACAGGCCATGCAGAAAATGCCGAAGGGCGATTACAAGGCCGACGTGCCGGAATTCTACCTGCCGCCCAAAGAGGATGTATACAACACCATGGAAGGCCTCATCTGGCATTTCAAGATCGTGATGGGCGAGGTGCACGTGCCGAAAGGACAGGTATACCACAGCGTGGAAGGTGGCAACGGCGAACTTGGATTTTATCTGGTGAGCGATGGCGGCCGTCAGCCCTATCGTTTACATTTCCGCCGTCCCTGCTACATCTATTATCAGGCATACCCGGAAATGATCAAAGGATCCATGCTGAGTGATGCGATCATCACCATGAGTTCCATGAATGTGATCGCAGGGGAGTTGGATGC
>DAIMYJ010000042.1:7862-19468 GCA_036734545.1 Chitinophagales bacterium | reverse complement strand
GTGATGCGATCATCACCATGAGTTCCATGAATGTGATCGCAGGGGAGTTGGATGCGTGATGAATGAGGAATGAGAAATGAAGAATGAAAGCAGTAGCAAGTTAGAGATACTGGAAAAATGTAAAGTAAGCAACATGCATTTGTCTTGATACTCGATACCTGATACTCGATACTAATAAAGGATGCAAATCGAAAATAAAAGTACAGTGCAAAACAGAGAATTATCACCGGAGGCAATGGTGGAGGTGAGCAGGTTGCTGAGTCACTATCCTGCCGATAAGCAGAAGTCTGCCATACTGCCTGTGTTGCATATTGCACAGAAAGAATTCGGCGGCTGGCTGAGCACGGAGTCGATGGATTATGTGGCGCGACTGCTGCACATCCACCCGATCGAAGTGTATGAGGTGGCCACCTTTTACTCGATGTTCCATACCGAGCCGGTAGGCAAGGTGCTGATCGAAGTGTGCCAGACAGGCCCCTGCTGCCTGAATGGTGCAGAACGTATCATCAGCTACATCGAAAAGAAACTGAACATCAAAGTGGGAGAGACCACGCGCGACGGCATGTTCACCTTGAAGGCCGTTGAGTGCCTGGGTGCCTGCGGATATGCGCCGATGTTCCAGATCGGTGAAACATTTTATGAGCATTTGAACGAGGAGAAAGTTGACGCTATCCTGGAAGAGATGCGCAAAAGGAATACAGTAAGAACGGATCAATAACCGTAAAAAATACCTGAACAGTGGGCCGAAAATTATTATTGGAAAATATTGACAAGCCGGAGATCAACACGATCGACGGGTACATCAAATACGGCGGTTATCGTTCATTGGAGAAAGCGCTGAAAACGATGACGCCGGATGCGGTGACCGAGGAGGTGAAAAAATCCGGGTTGCGCGGTCGCGGCGGCGCCGGATTTCCCACGGGCATGAAATGGTCTTTCCTGGACCGCTCTTCCGACAAGCCTCGCTATTTGTTGTGTAATGCCGATGAATCGGAGCCGGGTACTTTCAAGGACCGACTGCTGATGGAGAAGATCCCGCATCTGCTCATCGAAGGCATGATCGTTTCCAGCTATGCACTGGGCTGCCGCACCTCGTATATTTATATACGCGGTGAATATATGTTCATCCTGCGCATCCTCGAAAAAGCGATCGCGGAAGCTTATGCTAAAGGCTATCTGGGCAAGAATATCTTAGGGACCGGTTATTCTCTCGACCTGCACGTGCATCCCGGTGCGGGTGCATACATCTGCGGTGAGGAAACCGCGCTGATCGAATCGCTCGAAGGCAAACGCGGCAACCCGCGCATCAAGCCGCCATTCCCGGCCGTAGCGGGTTTGTATAATTGTCCGACCATCGTTAATAACGTAGAATCCATCGCAGCGGTGGTTCCCATAGTGAATGACGGCGGTGAGGAGTATGCGAAGATCGGTATCGGCAAATCGACAGGAACGAAATTGATCTCTGCTTCCGGCAATATCAATAAGCCGGGTGTGTATGAGATCGAAATGGGCATTTCTGTTGAAGAATTTATTTACAGCGATGAGTATTGCGGCGGTATCGCCAATGGTCTCGATATCAAAGCCTGCGTGCCGGGCGGATCATCAGTGCCTATTCTGCCGAAGCACCTGCTGTTCAAGCAGAGCGACGGCTCGCCGCGCCTCATGACCTATGAGAGCTTGAGCGAAGGTGGTTTCGCCACCGGCTCCATGCTCGGTTCGGGCGGTTTCATCGTATTCGATGAGAAGGCCTGCATCGTGCGCAACACCTGGAATTTTGCACGTTTCTATCATCATGAGTCCTGCGGACAGTGTTCGCCCTGCCGCGAGGGAACGGGATGGATGGAGCGCGTGCTGCATAATATTGAATATGGTCACGGTAAAATGGAAGACATCGACCTGCTGTGGGATATCCAGAGCAAGATCGAAGGGAATACCATCTGTCCGCTCGGCGATGCAGCAGCATGGCCGGTGGCAGCGGCGATCCGTCACTTCCGTCACGAGTTCGAATACCACGTGAAATACCCGCACCGCGTATTCGATGCGGATCATGTGTATCAACCTGAAATGAAAATGCAAACAGTATAAACCTTTGCGTCTTTGCGCCTCTGCGTGACTACATCAACAGCACACAGATGACGCGGATGACACAGATAATCGCGGATATAAACAATGCCTAAGGTTACAATAGACGATATCACCATTGAGGTTCCGGCGGGAACCACGATACTGGAAGCCGCACGTCAGATCGGCGTGAATGTGCCTCCGGCCATGTGTTATTACTCCAAGCTCAAGGGCAGCGGCGGTAAATGCCGTGTGTGCCTCGTGAAGGTAACGAAAGGGTCAGACCGCGACCCGCGCCCCATGCCCAAGCTGGTGGCCAGTTGCCGCACCGCCGTTATGGATGGCATGGAGGTGCGCAACGTAACTTCCCCGGAAGTGATCGAAGCCCGCCGCGGTGTAGTGGAATTTTTATTGGTGAACCATCCGCTCGATTGCCCCATTTGCGATCAGGCCGGTGAATGTCACCTGCAGGACCTCAGCTACGACCACGGATTGTCAAAAAGCCGTTACGAATTTGAACGCCGTACTTTCGATCGTATAGATATCGGCGATAAAATTCAGTTGCACATGAATCGCTGTATTCTGTGTTATCGCTGTACACAGGTAGCTGAGCAATTAACGCCTGAACGGGTACACGGTGTCTTGTATCGCGGAGAAGTTTCTGAAATTTCTACATTCATCGAAAAAGCGGTCGACAACGAAATGTCCGGCAACATGATCGATGTATGTCCGGTAGGTGCGCTTACGGATAAGACCTTCCGTTTCAAATCCCGTGTGTGGTTCACCAAACCCATGTATGCCCATCGCGATTGCAAGAAGTGCAGCGGTAAAGTGACCCTGTGGTATCAGGGTGAAGAAGTGCTGCGCGTGACCAGCCGCAAGGATAAATGGGGCGAAAGCGAAGGCTTCATCTGCAACGATTGCCGTTTCGACAAGAAACAAACCATCGACTGGGTGATCGAAGGACCGGCAGAAGTTGACCGCCACTCCGTGATCTCACAGAACCATTATGAATTACCTTACGAATTACCCGTAAGCCAAAAAAAGATCAGCGGATAACATAGCAACCAAGTGCGACAGTCAGTATCCAAAAAACTATCCGCACCACGAACACACGAACACATGAACACATCCGCCGCGGCGGACACGCCCACAACAAAGATTGAACAATGATTGACCCGATACTACTCTTTAAGATCATCCTGGTGCTTGTGCTGTTCGCAGTATCTCTGGCGATAGCGGCTTACAGTACGTATGCCGAGCGCAAGATCGCCGGTTTCATGCAGGACCGTCTCGGCCCTAACCGCGCCGGTCCGTTCGGATTGCTGCAGCCGCTGGCCGATGGTGTGAAAATGTTCATGAAGGAAGACATCATCCCCGATACATCAAACCGCTTCCTCTTCATTGCCGGTCCGGCCATTACCATGACCACGGCGCTGATGACCAGTGCAGTGATCCCCTGGGGGCCTTCCATCACTATCAACGATGTGCAGGTGCCGCTGCAGGTGGCCGATATCAATATCGGTGTGCTGTATGTGCTGGGTGTGGTGAGTTTGGGTGTATATGGTATCATGATCGGCGGATGGGCGTCGAACAATAAATATTCACTGCTCGGAGCCGTTCGCGCCTCCAGCCAGATGATCAGTTATGAGCTGGCCATGGGCATGAGCATCATCGCCATCATCATGAGCACCGGCTCGCTGAGTATCGGCGACATTGTGGCCGGACAAAGCGGATGGGGCGGCATGAACTGGAATGTGTTCGTCCAGCCGCTGGGATGTCTCATTTTTATTATTTGTGCCTTTGCCGAATGTAACCGCACACCCTTCGACCTTCCGGAATCGGAAACGGAACTGGTGGGTGGTTATCACACGGAGTACAGCTCGATGAAGCTAGGATTTTATCTGTTCGCCGAGTATGTGAACATGTTCATCTCCAGCGCTATGATCGCCTGTCTGTATTTCGGCGGTTATAATTTCCCCGGCATGGAGGCTGTGCAGGGTGGCGTGAGTGAGATCGCGTTCGCGCTGATCTGCTTTGCCGTGCTGTTCGCCAAGATCCTGTTCTTTATTTTCTTTTTCATGTGGATCCGCTGGACGATCCCGAGATTCCGCTTCGATCAGTTGCTGAACCTCGGCTGGAAGGTGCTCTTCCCGCTTGCGATCCTGAATGTATTGATCACCGGAGCAGTAATTGTATTCATGAACTAAAAAACCGCGATCTCCGCTCCACCGCGCACTCCGCGTGATACACACACGCGCTGATGACGCCGTCAAAGCGGAGGATAGCGAAAAATGATATTGATATGCAGAGTTTAACCAACAGAAGTAAAGTAGTTTCGAACAAACAGTTGACGTTTGCCGAGCGCTTATACCTGCCCGCGATCTTCGGCGGACTGCGCATTACCTTCCAGCATATGTTCAAGAAGAAGGTGACCGTAAGTTATCCTGAACAACAGCGGGACCACGGACGGCTGTATCGCGGTCAGCACGTGCTGAAGCGCGACGAAAAAGGTCGTGAGAACTGCACCGCCTGCGGATTGTGTGCCGTTGCCTGCCCTGCCGAAGCCATCACCATGGTAGCCGGCGAGCGCAAGAAGGGCGAGGAAAATCTGTATCGCGAAGAGAAGTATGCGGTGGAGTATAATATCAATATGCTGCGCTGCATTTTCTGCGGTTTGTGTGAGGAAGCTTGTCCGAAGGATGCCATTTACCTGACCGACCGCATTGCCACCAGCAACTATGAGCGCGGACAGTTCATTTTCACCAAGGATATGCTGGTGGAAGGTATTGAAAAGAAAGACCGCATCGATATCAGCGACCGCCGCAAGGCTGTGCGCGAAGGTGCTATGTAAACCAGAATAAAAACTGAACACGTTTTGATGACCCAGGTATTTTTCTACGGCCTCTCAGCGATCGCCATTGCGAGCAGTTTGCTGATGCTGTTCCAGCGGAACGCGATGTATAGCGTTCTGTATCTGCTGGTATGCTTTTTCGCAGTGGCGGGATTGTATATCATGCTCAATGCACAGTTCCTCGCCGTAGTGCATATCATCGTGTATGCCGGCGCCATCATGGTATTATTCCTGTATGTGCTCATGTTCCTGAATCTGAACGTGCCGGCGAATTTCACCAAAGGCAGTTTACTGCGGCTGGCGGCCATGCTCACCGGCGGCGGATTATTCCTGCTGCTCTTCTCCGCCTTCTACCGCACCGAATTACTGGTGATGCCGGATCCCATGAACGAGAACGTGGGCAGCGTGCAAACATTGGGTAAAGTGTTGTTCAACGATTATCTCATCCCCTTCGAGCTGACCAGCGTGCTGTTCCTCTCGGCCATGGTGGGTGTGGTGATCATCAATAAAAAGGAGAAGACCAATGGATAATACACTTAGTCAGCAATTGCAGGTGGTGCCACTGGAGAGCTATGTGATGCTGTGCATCATCCTGTTCTGTATCGGGGTGATCGGTATCCTGATGCGCCGGAACCTTATCGTGGTGTTCCTGAGCATCGAACTGATGCTGAATTCCATCAACCTGATGGCGGCCGCGTTTTCAGCCTATCATAACGATCCGGCCGGACAGGCATTCGTTTTCTTTATCATGGTGGTGGCAGCAGCCGAAGTGGCCGTTGGTCTTGCCATGCTGGTCATGATATACCGCAATACCAAATCGATTGATATCAACTCCCTCGATCGCCTGAAATGGTGATGGCGGGCAATGTGTAAAATAAATACGAGCACGTGAGTCAGAACATTTTGAATAGCCTAACCCTCCTGATACCGGTACTCCCGTTGTTGGGATTTTTCCTGCATATACTCCTCAGGGATAAGATCAGCGAGCGCCTTGCCGGCATCCATGCCACCGCGTGGATCGCCCTTTCCTTCATACTCTCAGTGGTGCTGTTCATGCATGTGCGCAGCGAAGGCGCCATCCATACACATCTGTTCGAGTGGTTTGCCGCCGGCGACCTGAGTATTCCGTTCGCTTTTCAGGTGGACCAGCTCAGTATCATCATGATGCTGGTGATCACCGGTATCGGCAGCCTGATCCATATGTACAGTATCGGTTACATGCACGGCGATGCAGGATTTAACCGATTCTTCTCCTACCTTAACCTGTTCATCTTTTTCATGCTCATCCTCGTGATGGCGAATAATTACGTGCTGATGTTCGTGGGCTGGGAAGGCGTAGGGTTGTGTTCGTATTTGCTGATCGGATTCTGGTTCAAGAATCCCGAATACAACAAAGCCGCCAACAAGGCATTCATCATGAACCGCATCGGCGACCTCGCCATGCTGCTCGGCTTGTTCCTCCTGTTCCAGTATGCCGGAACACTCACCTTCGATGGCGTGAATGCACGCTTCGATCCCGCTTCCCCGGATTACTTTGTGCCCGATACGAATATTATTACCGCGATCACTTTATTACTGTTCGTGGGTGCCTGCGGTAAGAGCGCGCAAATACCGCTGTATACCTGGCTCCCCGATGCGATGGCCGGTCCAACGCCGGTTTCGGCTTTGATCCACGCGGCAACAATGGTAACGGCCGGTATCTATATGATCGTGCGCAGCAACCTGATGTTCTCCGAAGCGGAGATCACCTTACAGGTGATCACTGCCGTGGGTATCATCACCGCGATCTTCGCCGGCAGCATTGCGCTCAAGCAAAATGATATCAAGAAAGTACTGGCGTATTCAACGGTGAGTCAGCTCGGACTGATGTTCTTCGCCATCGGCGTTGAAGCATACGAAGCGGCTATGTTCCACCTGGTGACGCACGCTTTCTTCAAAGCCCTGTTGTTCCTCTCTGCAGGTTCCGTGATCCACGGCATGGGCGGCGAGCAGGATATTCGCAAAATGGGCGGCCTGCGCGCTTATATGAAAGTGACACACTGGGTGTTCGGTTTTGGTGTGCTGGCCATCATGGCTGTTCCGCCATTCTCCGGATTCTTCTCGAAAGACAATATTCTGGTATCCGCTTATCATGTTTCACCCGTTTTGTGGGCACTGGGTCTGTTTGCCGGTCTGTTCACGGCGTATTATATGATGCGACTGTATTCAGTGGTATTCCAGGGTCCGCCGCGTATGAGTGATCACACGCGCGAGCATATCCACGAATCACCTTCGGTGATGACGATCCCGCTGATGGTGTTGTGCGCACTCTCCATCGTTGGCGGTTTGCTCAACGTGCCGCATTTATTTGGCGGACATAAAGGCATGATGCATTTCATGGAAGAAGTGGTGCCGCTGCATGAAGTACACCTCAGCGCCTCCACAGAATGGATGCTGATGCTCATTGGCAGCGCGGCCATTTTTACCGTGATCTTTATCGCCCACCTCCGCTACCGTATCCGTCACCGCGTGCCGGCGGCAGATGAGCAGGTGACCGGGCTGGCCAAAGTGCTCAGCAACAAATATTATGTGGATGAAGCGTATGAACTGCTGATCGTAAAACCGTTCCGCATGTTCAGCGATTTTCTCTATAAGATCATGGATCTGAAAGTGGTAGATGGTATCGTGAATGGTGTGGCACAGGTTACTACCTATGCTTCCACCCAGTTGCGATTGCTGCAAACCGGAACGGTGAGCTTCTACCTCTTTGCCATGGCCCTGGGCATGGGCGCTATTGTATTACTTATTTATCTGATGTAACGGATGTATACCCTTTTACTCATAGCCATTCCCATACTGTCAGGACTCGTCGTATGGGCAGCACCGCACAACAAGGCGCGCATGATCGCACTGGTGTCGTCGCTGTTGTCACTGGCGCTGACCATATTCACGTACACCCAGTTTGACCCACAGGGCGGTACACAATTCACCATTGATAAACCCTGGGTAGAGATGCTTGGCATACGCCTGCATATCGGTATTGACGGTATCAGCATGCTGATGCTGTTCCTGTCGAATTTGCTGATGCCGTTCATCGTATTGTCCTCCGCAAAGGATCAGTATAACGAGCAGCATCTGTTCTACGGACTCATGCTGGTGATGCAGGGAGCCATGAATGGTGTGTTCGTGTCGCTGGATATGTTCCTGTATTATATCTTCTGGGAACTGGCACTTATACCGGCCTATTTCCTGGTGTTATGGTGGGGCAGGGGAGAGGCGAAGAAGATCACCTTTAAATTCTTCATTTATACCCTGTTCGGAAGTCTCTTCATGCTGGTGGCCATCATCTGGCTGAGTATGCAGAGCAGTTCGCCATCGACCGATATCGCTTCCATTTACGGATTGCAGATACCGGAGCATGCACAGGCATATGTGTTCTTTGCCTTTATGCTGGCATACGCCATCAAGATACCGGTATTCCCATTCCATACCTGGCAGCCGTCCACCTATACCGCAGCGCCGGCGCCGGTTACCATGCTGTTGAGCGGTGTGATGCTCAAGATGGGATTATACAGCATCATTCGTTGGGTGATCCCCGTAGTACCTGCCGCCGTTGAACAATATGATACCGTGGTGATGGTACTGGCAGCGATCGGTGTGTTGTATGCATCAGCCATCGCCTGGGTGCAGAAAGATCTCAAGACCTTGTTTGCCTATTCTTCCATCGCTCACGTAGGCCTGATCACCGCCGGTATCCTTACGGTGAGCGCCAATGGCCTGCAGGGAAGCATGGTGCAGATGTTCGCGCACGGTGTCAATGCAGTCGGATTATTCTATGTAGCGCAAATACTCTATCGTTATTATCAGCATCACAAGGTGTATGACATGGGTGGTATCCGCAACCAGGCGCCCCTGTTTGCCGGACTTTTCCTCGTGGTGATGCTCGCCTCCGTGGCGCTGCCCCTCACCAATGCCTTCCCCGGTGAATTCCTTTTGCTGAGCGCCGTGTATCAGGTGAACCCCTGGTTGTGCCTGCTGGCCGGTAGCGGCGTTATTCTCGGTGCGGTGTATATGTTCAACGCGTATAAGCATGTGATGCTCGGCGAAGTGACACCGGCATCGCGCGGATTCGCGGAGGTGCGGGGGACAGACCTCTACACCCTGCTGGCCATCGCCGCACTCATTTTTGTTTTCGGATTATTTCCGCAATGGATAACCTCCATGACCGAACAACCGGTGCAGGAGATCATCCTCCAGTATGAATCACAGATCAGTGGAACAATATTGAAATAAATGACATCCGTAATCATTCTCGCATCGGCCGGCATCGCCTCCATGTTCGTGGGTATATTCAACGCGAAGCGATTGGCTTTGCCCATGATCCTCTTAGCGTGCCTCGCCGCACTGGCACTTGTAGTGTTCCGCTATAATGGCGGTTACGAAGGCGTGCTCAATAACATGCTGGTGTTCGACAACTTCTCGCATGGATTTAATATCGTACTGATACTGCTTGCCATGGGCGTCCTGGCCATCAGCCGGTACTATTACAGGGAGAATATTGAACACCTTTCGGATATCTATGCACTCTTCCTGTTCTCACTTATCGGCGGTATGCTCTCCGTATCGTATCAGAACCTGGTGATGTTGTTCATCGGCATCGAGATCCTCAGCATACCACTGTACATCCTTGCTGCCAGCAACCGCCGCAATCTGTTCAGCAATGAGGCGGGATTGAAGTATTTCCTCATGGGCTCCTTTGCTTCCTGCTTCCTCCTGCTGGGTATCACATTCATTTATGGTACGGCCTACAGCTTTGATATGAACCTGATCGCCGCCTTCGTGCAGGATAATGCCGGGGCTCTTCCGCCCTTGTTCGTGATCGGCTGTGTATTGATACTGGGTGCCTTCATCTTCAAGATCTCTGCAGTGCCTTTTCACTTCTGGGCACCGGATGTATATCAGGGTTCTCCCACTGTGATCACTGCCTTTATGGCAACAGTAGTGAAGGTAGCCGCCTTCGGGGCCTTGTTGCGTTTTCTCGAGCAGACCATCATCACCCAGTCAGGTATCTGGCAGGATATACTCACCATCGTGGCCATCGCCACATTGATCGTTGGGAATATCATCGCCCTGTATCAGCAAAATTTCAAACGCATGCTCGCATATTCCGGTATTGCCAATGCCGGGTATGTACTGGTGGCTATCATCGCTGCCAATGAAGATACTTCCGGCTACATCCTCTATTACCTCGCCGCATACGGTGTTTCCAGTATCCTCGCATTTGCCATTTATTCTGTGGTGAAGGAGCAGACCGGTGTGGATTCCATCGACGGGCTGAAAGGGTTGTTTGCCAACAACAAATTCCTCGGTATTGCACTCGCTTTTTCTATGCTCTCACTCGCCGGTATCCCGCCGATGGCAGGATTCTTCGGGAAATATGCGGTGTTCTCCAATGCCGTGAGCGGTGGCGCTATCTGGCCGGTGATCATTGCGGTGCTCACCTCTCTGGTAGGTGTTTACTACTATCTGCGCGTAATGGCGGTGTCATTTACTGCCGGTGAGATGCCTAAGATACAGCTGCAAACAGGGTATGCGATCGTGATCTTCCTCGCTACGGCCATCCTGCTGGTGTTAGGCGTTATGCCCGACCTGTTCACGGCACTGATCGCCTGACCGGCAGTTTCACACCTCCCGTGGAATGTTAATTTCCTTTAAGGGCATGGTGCGCCCGGTTTCTCTTTGCTAGTTTTGGGAGACAATACATCGATCATGAAAAGAACCCTTCTAATTGCTGTACCCGTGCTCATCGCCGGCGTACTATTCGTTATGCAATCCTTCACATCCAAAAGTTCATCTGCGGATATAAAGGAATTCAATATCCCGGCATTCACTGCCATCGAATTGGACGGCGCATTCAATGTGCAGTTCACACAGTCTGAAACACCCTCTGCCAAAGTGGAAGCATCGGCAGCCGATCTGGAACAGATAGCTATCGAAGTGAAGAATGAAGTGCTTCGTGTAAAGATGAAGCCGAACCATAAATACAAGGATGTGCGCATTCAGCTCAGCACCCCACAACTCAAGAAAGTGGCAATGAGCGGCAGTGGTAACTTCCGCACTACCAATGCGCTTACTGCACCCGAACTCATGTTCAGCCTTGCCGGTTCCGGTAATGTGGATGCCGACATGTCTACCAATGAGGTTAAAGTGGAAGTTGCCGGCAGCGGTAATGTGAATTTTACAGGTACGACAAAAAAATTCAAGGTTGATATCGCCGGCAGCGGCAATGTAAAAGCCAATAAGCTCAAATCTTCAGCAGTCAAGGCAGATGTTGCGGGCAGCGGCAGCGCTTATGTGTGGGTCGGTGAGGAGTTGAATGCTTCCGTGGCAGGCAGCGGATCCATTTACTATTCCGGTGACCCGAAGAACGTTCAACAGAATATCGCCGGCTCAGGAACCGTGCAGCGAAAGGATAATTGATCACCTGATCGAATACCAAATTGAAGGCTGTCTCATAGAGACGGCCTTTTTTGTTTTCCCGATCTGCGACGGATAGATCCGCATGCACATAATGCATCCTGCTGCGCTCATCTGCGTTATCAGCGGGACACCTGTTTTTCCCGCAGATCGCGCAGATTATCGCAGAATGGTTTTTGGGTTTATCTGCGTACATCTGCGGCATCCGCGGGACACCTGTTTTTCCCGCAGATCG
>DAIMYJ010000042.1:6365-7762 GCA_036734545.1 Chitinophagales bacterium | reverse complement strand
TTATAAGGTGTTGAAGTTATTTCAGGATACTCCTGCCGATCACGATACGCTGCACTTCGCTGGTGCCTTCGTAGATCTGGGTGATCTTGGCATCGCGCATCAGGCGTTCAACGTGGTATTCTTTTACGTAGCCGTAACCGCCATGCACCTGCACCGCTTCTACCGTGGTCTTCATCGCCACTTCAGAAGCGAATACTTTCGCCATGGACGAAGCGAGATCGTAATTCTCATGTGCATCTTTCAGTTGCGCAGCCTTGTACACCAGCAGTCGCGCAGCCTCGATCTCCGTAGCCATATCAGCCAGCTTGAACTGGATGGCCTGATGCTCGGAAATAGGCTTGCCGAAAGCCTTGCGTGTCTTCGCATATTCCAGCGACAGTTCATACGCGCCGGCTGCAATACCCAGTGCCTGACTGGCAATACCGATGCGGCCGCCGCTCAGGGTCTTCATCGCAAACGAGAATCCGAATCCGTCGTCGCCGATGCGGTTCTCTTTTGGCACTTTTACATCATTGAATAATAAAGTATGTGTGTCGCTCGCACGGATACCGAGTTTGTCTTCCTTGGCGCCCACGATAAAACCGTCCATGCCTTTTTCTACGATCAGGCAGTTGATGCCTTTGTGGCCTTTATCGGGATGCGTTTGCGCCATCACCAGATATATGCTGGCCGTACCGCCGTTGGTGATCCAGTTCTTGGTGCCGTTCAGCAGGTAGTGGTCGCCCTTGTCTTCTGCCGTGGTACGCTGTGATGTGGCATCACTGCCCGCTTCGGGTTCGCTCAGACAGAATGCGCCGATCTTGCGGCCTGAGGCCAGGTCCGGTAAATATTTACGCTTCTGCTCCTCGGTGCCGAACTGCTCCAGCCCCCAGCATACCAGTGAGTTGTTCACGCTCATGATCACCGAGCACGAACTGTCCACTTTGGAGATCTCCTCCATCGCCAGAACATAACTCATGGTGTCCATGCCGCCACCGCCGTACTCCGGAGATACCATCATCCCCAAAAATCCCAACTCACCCATTTGCTTTACTTCCTCATACGGATATCGCATATCCCTGTCGCGCTCGATCACGCCGGGCTTCAATACATTCTGCGCAAAATCCCGCGCTGCCTGGCGGATCATCTGCTGTTCTTCTGTCAAATGAAAATGCATATAGTTAATGTGCTTATTTGCTAATGTGCTGATTTGCTGATTGAACTCTATTACTGCTTGCGATGTGTAATTGCAGTTTATGAACCACAGGCCTCACGTGAACCTCACCCCCCGCCCTCTCCTTCTCCTTCGTCGAAGGGGAGGGAGCTTTTTAAATTCACCACTCAACACTCACCACACACCCAAAACCCCAAAAAAAAAAAAACTACAAAAAAAATAATAAAAAAAAGGAATAATCCCC
>DAIMYJ010000042.1:3768-6355 GCA_036734545.1 Chitinophagales bacterium | reverse complement strand
CTTTCCTATCTTCAGTCCTCTATTCCCAGACCGCACTCCTCACTCATCTTTCTCCTCTCACCACTCACCTCTCATCACTCACCTCTCTCCACTCACCACTCACCAACTCACCGATTCAAAATCTTCGTCGTCGAATAATTCTCCAAATACGGAATGATCACCACTTTCCCGCCCCTCGCCTTCACGATGTCTGCCCCTACCACATTGTGCTCTTCATAATCGCCGCCCTTCACCAGAAAATCAGGTTGAATGGCCTTGATCAGCTCATAGGGCGTATCCTCTTCAAATATCGTTACCGCATTCACCGCATACATACTCGCCAGCATAAAGGCGCGATCGTCCTGATGGTTCACCGGACGGCCCTCACCCTTCAGTCGCTTTACCGATGCATCCGAATTCAGGCCAACGACCAGGGCTACATTGTAATCCAGCTCGGTGGCCGTGTTCAGCACATGCGCATGGCCGCGGTGCAAAATGTCAAAACATCCGTTGGTGAAAACGATCTTGCGATTGTAAAATCGCCATACACTGATCTGCTGCAACAAGTGCTTCAGATCATAGATCTTGTGGTGTATCGCTTGTGGCCTGTTCATGCTTTTGTGCGCGGCTCAGCCGGGATACGGCGAGCAGTGAGATCAACGCAACAAAGATAATCATTATGGTCTGACAGGTCCATGCCAGCCAGCTGAAACTGATGGCATAAGTGCGGTCAAGGCCATACAGCGCCACCAGCGTCTCGGTCACGATCAGCTGATAGGCCCCGATACCGCCCGGGGTGCTGATGATGCCCACGGTGCCGAACACCAATACCGCCAGCGCCTCGTTCGGACCCATATGGCTGGTCTGACTCAGGGCATACAGGGCCAGCCAGGCAGTGGCAAAATAGCAGAACCAGATCAGGAAAGTATACAGCAGGAACAGCCGGAAATTCTTCAGGTGGCGGATGGAATACACGCCGTCGCGCACATTCAGCAGGAGTAACCGCAGGCGCAGATACGTCTCGGTATGCGAGAACCGGCGCACGAACACCCATATCCCGACGATCAGAAGCACGCCGATGGCGATCAGGATGAGCATGGTCTGTGTGCTGAACTGCAGCTTGGCGCCGATCGGCTCTATCACCTTGTCTGAGAAAAAGGTATGGATGCGCGCAAACTGTGTCACAAAAAGCAATCCGGTGGCCAGGAACAGGCACACCAGGTCTATCGACCGCTCCACCACCAGCGTGCCCACCGCCTTGTCGAACTGCACCTTTTCATACCGCTGCACGATGCCGCACCGCGTGATCTCGCCGAGGCGCGGCACCGCCATATTCGCCAGGTAGGCGATCATCACCGAGTGGAAAGTGGTGCTCAAACGTGGGTGAAAGCCCATCGGCTCCAGCATCATCTTCCACCGCAGGGCGCGGATCACATGGCTCAATAAACCAACCACCATCGCCAGTCCCACCCACCAGTAATTGGCATCACGGAACGAATTGCGCAACTCCGACCGCTGCTCTGTGGTCAGGTCCTTGGTCACATACCAGGCCAGCAGCACTCCCAGCGACAGGAATACGATGAATTTCAGGATATTGAATACCAGCTTGCGGCGCACGTTAGCGGAGCATATTGGTTTTGGTGTCGGGGAAGATCAGGGTAGGGCGGAAGGTCTTCGCCTCTTCCCACTCCATCGAAGCATACGCGCAT
Organism: Chitinophagales bacterium; assembly: GCA_036734545.1. GTDB lineage: Bacteria > Bacteroidota > Bacteroidia > Chitinophagales > BACL12 > UBA7236. The sequence goes on along the minus strand of DAIMYJ010000042.1, from coordinate 4,667 downwards.
ACGATCACAATGTCGCCAGGGGTCACATGATGCGCCGCCGGACCGTTCAGGCAGATCACCCCCGAACCGCGCTCACCCTTGATGATATACGTCTCAAGCCGCGCACCATTGGCGATGTTCAGCACCTGCACCTTCTCAAACTCGATCATATTGGCGGCATCCAGCAGATCTTCATCAATGGTGATACTCCCAATGTAATTCAGGTTCGCATCGGTAACCGTCACCCTGTGGATCTTACTCTTTAACACTTCTACGCGCATAGGCTGCAAAGGTAGGGTGATTTATGCGATTAGGCAACGAACGGCCGAAGCAGCTCAGGGGTGGGGAAGGAGGTGCGGAAATGACCGGCAGTTATGCCTTACCATCCCCGGCACTGCACCCCACGAACAGCCCACACACAACCGCCTGATCCTGTGCTCGAAACCATGCTGCTCCTTACGGCACCTGCAGGCTCTGCGGTCATTCGCATATCATGTTAAAATGCCGCACAAGCCCATTTGAATACACTAACTTCGTAGCTACAACCACTCGTGCATGGCTACCATTACCTGTATCCGCGCTGCACTCGCTTTGTGCCTGCTTAGCGCACTTTCGATCACAGGCTTACAGGCCCAAACAGCCTGGCAGTTCACCGGCGAAGACTGCAACGGCACAGCCGTTGACCTGTACGCCGATCTCGATGCCGGAAAGGCAGTAGTGCTCTATTATTATATGCCTGACTGCGGCGCCTGTCCGCCTCCCGCACAGGAGATACAGGACATGGCCAATAATATCATGAACGACTTTCCCGACATGGTTAAAGGGTATGCCTTCCCCTTCCTCGATATCTATGATTGTGCTTCCGTGGTCACCTGGGTGGATGAGAGTCATGTGCCCTTTTACACACCGATGGACAGCGG
>DAIMYJ010000042.1:1851-3668 GCA_036734545.1 Chitinophagales bacterium | reverse complement strand
TGTGCAATTATCTGTTTGGGATATCAACGGTCGTGCTGTAATACCCGCAGAACAACGCACACTCCCCGCAGGAAAAAATACATGGACGCTCGATGTATCGGCTTTACCGGCCGGTATATATGCTATACAATTATCGTCAGGCAATCAAAGAATGACACAACATTTGATCATTCAACGATAATGTAAACAGTATGAATAAACAGTTTATGCTGCAGGTGTTATACACCTGCCTGTTCACGGGAGTGGCATATGCACAGAACCCGCTGGCCATCCCGCCCGCACTTAACGGACCGGTGTACGACCTCAATGTGCAAAATGGCAGTGTCGAATTTTTCCCGGGTATCGTTACACCTACTTACGGTGTGAACGGAGATATTTTAGGGCCGACACTCATTGCGCACGAAGGTGATGTCGTTACACTGAACGTCACCAATTCACTTACCGGCACCGGCAATACCACCACCATGCACTGGCATGGATTCCACGTGCCTGCAGAGGATGATGGCGGTCCGCATCAGGTGATCGAACAGGGTGCTACCTGGAGCCCTTCATTTACTATAATGAATCCGGCATCCACATTATGGTATCACCCGCACGGCGAAGGCAAAACAGACTTGCAGGTAGCCCGTGGTGTAGCCGGCTTTTTTATCATTAAAGATGATGCGGAGGCGATGCTGGATCTGCCACGCACATATGGCGTCGATGATATTCCGCTGGCCATCCAAACAAAAGCCTTCGACGTCCTCAACCAGATCGCTATCGCCACCGAAATGGATACACTGCCTATGGTGAATGCCACGGTAGATCCGTATGTCGATCTGCCTGCTCAGGTCATCCGCCTGCGTTTATTGAATGGTGCCAGCATGCGCACGTTTCATATCGGCTTTACCAACGATCAGCCGTTCTATGTGATCGCCGGCGATGGCGGATTACTCCCTGAACCGGTGGAACGCACGCGTATCATTTTACCGCCCGGCGAACGGTATGAAATTTTGATCGACCTGTCCGGCATGGATGGGCAATCGCTGATGATGCGCTCCTTCGCATCCGAATTACCTGATGGCATGTACGGTGCGGCAGATCCTTCCGGTACGGGCATGGGCACCATCATGGGCTACGATGCCAACCCGCTGAACGGCGCTGATTTCGACCCGTTGCAGATCAACGTCACAGCACCCACCGCCGATCCGGTCACTGCCATACCCGCCACACTCATCGAACCGGTAAGCATGCCGCCATATACATCCACGCGTTTTTTTACGCTGGAACCGGAAACCATGGGCATGGATAACATGTTAATGGGCCCCTTCGTGATCAACGGTGCAGCCTTTAATATGGATGTGATCAATGAAGTGGTGCCGATCAACACCGTTGAGAAATGGCGGATCACCAATAACACACATATCTCGCACCCCTTCCATATTCATGAAGGACAATTCATCATCGACAATATCAACGGCGCAGCACCCGATGCCGTGGATGCAGCTTATCAGGATGTGGTGTTCATCCCACCCATGCAGTACGCGGAGGTCATTAAAACATTCGTCGATTTCGCCGATGATATGGTACCCTATATGTACCATTGCCACATGCTGCACCACGAAGACGATGGTATGATGGGCAGCTTCACGGTAGTTGCTCAGGATGCGGTGGAAGACATGCAGCCTGGAAATGTACAAGCATTTCCCAATCCTGTTTCCTACGGCACAAATGTGTTGATCAATGCAGAAACCAGGATCATGCATATTCGCATGATCAATGCAATGGGTGAAGAAGTATATGCCCGGGCATCAGCACCATCGAATACTATTCAGTAT
>DAIMYJ010000042.1:0-1751 GCA_036734545.1 Chitinophagales bacterium | reverse complement strand
GAGACCGGTATGGGTTTGCATTTGATCAAAGACAGTCGCTGGTCAATGGAAGCGCGTTTTGCCCGCACGAACATTTTTGTGCAGAGTGAAACCGGATCCTGGGTGACCGAAGCCTCGTTATTGTATCGCGTAGCATACCATGAAAAAGTACGCTGTCACATTGGTATCGGACCTAAAGCTGATTTTCAGGTGAGTGAATCGCTAAGCGATCGTTACGGACTCAGCTTCCCGATCGGTGTGGAAGCATTTCCATTCCCGTTCCAGAACGCCGGACTCTTTTTCGAGGCGGCTCCCTTTTATCTGACAGCGGGTGGCAAAGATATCAACTACGGTATCCGCACATCCTCGGGGTTTGTATTTTATTTTGTTCGACAGGATAAGACGAAATAAGATCCCTTTCAAGTAGCATGCATGCACATATACTTGAAATGTCACTACAATTATACCTGACGATATGATCGATTTTCCGACCTCCTGATTTGGCATCCCAAAGCTAACCTGATCCGCCGGCGTACCATGAACCCATTCTGTATAACGCCATCGGATAGTTTTCCTGTTGTCGTGATCCATTCCGAGTATAGGTGTAGTGCTCTTTGCATAAAATTGAATAGCATTACTCGGCAAAAAAAATTTATAGATCTTCGAATCATCCGTCCTTCAAAACTTCGACCCTTCTAATCTTCAACCCTTCTATCTGGATATCCTGCCTTTTGGTAATTTTGGCAGGAACAGGTATTTATGCATACAGGAACACACTACACCTTCCGGGAGGTTATATTATGGACGCGCAGGGATATATATGCGCATGTGCTGATCGCCACATTGCCGACGGCAGCATTTTATTTTTTAGGGTGGAAATGGCTGGCCTTGCCCTGGCTGCCGATAGCATTATTAGGTACGGCTGTGGCATTTGTGGTCGGCTTTAAGAATAATGCCTCTTATGACCGCACATGGGAAGCGCGACGCATCTGGGGCAGTATCGTGAACAACAGCAGGATATGGGGCGCCACGGCAAGGGATTTTGTTACGGATACTTTCGCCAAGGAACCAACAGATGCAGCGGTATTGGAACAAGAGCGCAAGACACTGATATACCGCCATCTCGCATGGGTAACGGCACTGCGATTTCAATTGCGTGAGCCGAAGACATGGGAATCCATGCAACTGAAGCACAATGCCGAATACCGCAACCGCTGGTTCCGGGTAGATGAGCATGACCGCACAATGGCTGACGCGCTACAACCCTATTTGAATGCAACGGAATATGCAACCGTGCTGAAACAGGCGAATAAACCGGCTCAGATACTTGCCCTGCAATCGGCACACCTGAAAGAACTCGCCCGCAAAGGACTGATCGATGATTTTCGCCATATGGAATTACAGAACATAGTAGCAGAACTCTATCATCAGCAGGGAGCATCAGAGCGGATCAAGAATTTTCCCTATCCGCGTCAGTATGCAACGCTTAACCTCTGGTTCACACGCATATTTGTTTTATTGATGCCGCTGGGTATGCTACAGGAGTTCAATAAGCTGGGCGACGGTTTTGTTTGGATGGCCATCCCTTTCAGTGTGCTGTCAGGCTGGGTGTTCACCACGATGGAAAAGATCGGCGAAGCTTCCGAGAATCCGTTCGAAGGTAATGCCAACGATGTGCCCATCACAGCCCTCAGCAGAACCATCGAGATAGATCTCCGCACCATGCTGGGAGAAACAGAACTTCCTGCGCCGCTATCAGCGCAAAACAATAT
>DAIMYJ010000041.1:0-24067 GCA_036734545.1 Chitinophagales bacterium | reverse complement strand
GCTTCGAATTTTTTCTACAGGTCGGTCGCCCCGAGGGGGCTTGGGTTTTTCGCGCTTCGAATTTTTTCTACAGGTCGGTCGCCCCGAGGGGGCTTGGGTTTTTCGCGCTTCGAATTTTTTCTACAGGTCGGTCGCCCCGATGGGGCTTGGGGTTTTTAGCGCAGTGCGGTGCTTTTTAGACAATCTTGTACCTGCGATGTTTGAAATATATGGGCATAACAATATTTCGAGCATCATTTGCACATTGGGTCTAGAAATAGGTAAAGCTCACATGGGTATTAGAATCAGCCATTGCGCGTTAATTGATACTTCTAATGAGAGATGATCCGCACACGTCAGCCCCATCGGGGCGACCGAACAGTAGAACCGAAAATTAACGCATACACGCGGGCCTCCAGGCCCTATGTGAGTTACAAAAAATGTGTTGGGCGGATAATATTTCAACGGAATAAATCCATTGAATGCGTCACCTATATCAGAAATCGCCGAGTGTTTCTTCGAGTTGGGCCATGGCCTTTTCGAGTTGCTCTTTATTGGGGGCGATGCCGTGCCATTCGTGGCTGCCTTCCATAAAGTCAACGCCTTTACCCATGGCGGTCTTCATCAGGATCATGACCGGCTTACCTTTTCCGGTACGCGCTTTTGCTTCCTGCAGTGCGCTTACCACGGATGCCATGTCGTTGCCATCCTCCAGCATCACGATATCCCAACCGAAAGCTGCGAATTTCGCCTGCAGATCGCCCAGGTCCATCACCTTTTTGGTGGGTCCGTCGATCTGCTGTCCGTTCCAATCGACCGTAGCGATGAGGTTATCGATCTTATGATGCGCGGCGAACATCGCGGCTTCCCAGATCTGGCCTTCCTGGAGTTCACCGTCGCCATGGAGCGTATATACGAGATGCGGATCGCCGTTCAATTTCTTTGTCATGGCTGCACCGATGCCTACACTGAGGCCCTGTCCGAGTGAACCGCTGGCCATGCGTACGCCTGGCAGGTGTTCTGCGGTGGTGGGGTGACCCTGGAGGCGGGTGTTGATCTTGCGGAAGGTATTGAGTTCAGCCACCGGGAAGTATCCGCTACGTGCGAGCACGCTGTACCACACCGGAGAGATATGCCCGTTGCTCAGGAAGAAGAGGTCTTCATTCCTGCCGTCCATGGAAAATGCAGGGTTATGCTGCATGGTATCGAAATACAGCGCCACGAGGAAGTCGGTGCAGCCCAGTGATCCGCCGGGGTGACCGCTCTGGCAGTTGAAGACCTGGCGAACAATGTCTCTGCGAACCTGAGAGGCGATGCGTTCGAGTTGCTGGGTATCGGGCATGGAATGGAAGTTTTGGCAAAGATAACCTTGATGTGCAAATGTGCAGATATGGAGATGTGCAGATGTGTCCGCCACGGCGGATGGAGATGTGTCCGCCGCGGCGGATGATGTATTAGGCTGGTGGATGCCAGTATGTAGATGTGGGCGTGTGGGTGTTTTGGGTAGGCGTTGGTTAAGGGAAATCAGGTGTGGGGCGCGGGATGGGGGCTTTGGGAAGTGGAGTTTGGAGATGGGCCGGTTATGTTGAAAAAAATAAAACTGATTATTTTGTCACTGCATCCGCCTGAGCGTGATTAGATACCTATGAGCATCCACAAGCAGGAGAAGAACAATTTACTGACCTATCTGGTACTATTGGCCATTGCCTTTGCCGGCATACTGATCGGGCAGGATATGGAAAGCGAAGGCCGGTTCATCCGGGTATGGCGATATGCCGATCTGGCCTGGATGCTGGTTGGCGTACCCTTTTTATTTCTGCAGGCGAAGGCCGGCCTTCCCGATCTGTGGGAACCTGCTGTAAGCACGCAGAAGCGATGGCTAATTCCACTAATGATAGGTGCTATTTTCGGCATCCTGGATATTCTGGTGATCAAAGTGATCATGCATCCGGAACCCTACACTGAACTGCCGCCTTTTTTACAACCCTTCCCCTACTCCATCTTCCTGTATACTTCAGGCGCTTTTGAGATCGAAGTATTTTACCGGCTGATACCTTTGACGATACTGCTGCTGATGGGAAAATACTTCAGGCAGGGCAATTACTACAATGCTTTTATGTGGGCGGCGATCATTCTCACTTCATTGAGAGAGCCGATAGAGCAATTTCCCACGGGCAGCGTTCGGTTTATAATGTATGCCTTCAGCTCAGGCTTTCTCATGAATTTTCTGCAGGCACAAGTATTTGTGCGATACGGCTTTATAGCGTCGTTGGCCATACGGCTGGGGCATTATATGTTCTGGCATATTTTGCTGGGGGTGTATGTGGAAGTGGTTGAGTTATAATGAATTCGTGTACATTCGATGGGACTTGAGTACATTTGAGCTACTGTAGCGCATGATCTGGTCATCATGCAGAATCGCAACGCGACACGCATCATCGATCTTTAATTAGTACCCATGAAAATCCATATCCCCATCAGGTATCTGATCATAATTGGTTTACCAACCGCATACGCCCTGGTCCTGCGTGTATTCTTTGGAATGGACACTTGGGAGCGGCTGTTTTCCGTGATGTCGGTATCCTTTTTATTTTGTCTGCCTACCATTGTAGGGGCATTCACCATCCTGTTATCCAATGACCAGGATGCACGTAAATTATGGTATCGTTTTTTTATACCCTGGATCCCCATTCTCCTTCTTTTTCTCATAACCATCATTTTAAGCCTTGAAGGCTGGGCCTGCTGGCTCATGATATTGCCCATATTTCTGCTTGCCGCATCCATTGGCGGACTTATTGGGGGATATTTCAAGTTCAGGGGCAAGGAAAATAAGACCTACATCAGCACACTTGTACTTTTTCCATTTGTCATAGCACCCATTGAAAGCCGGATCGGTGCCATACCGGGCACCTATGAAGCATATACATATATTGACATTCATGCCCCCGCAGACAAGATCTGGGAAAATGTAACACGGGTCAGCACTATCAGCCCCGAGGAAGATATGGGCCGGCTCACCCTTTTGCTTGGCATGCCCAGGCCTGTTAAGGCAGAGTTGAACTTTAACGGTGTTGGTGCTAAACGGGAAGCCATATTTACCAAAGGCTTGGTATTTCATGAAACCGTTTTGGAATACAAGGAACAGAAAAAAATGGTTTTTTCCATAGATGCGGACCCTTATTCGATCCCATCTACGACCATGGACGAGCACATGCTTATCGGCGGTAAATATTTTGATGTACTTACGGGAACTTATACATTGGAAAAACTGAATGATGATAATTATCGATTGCACCTTTACAGTCATTTCAAGCTGAACACCAATTTTAACTTTTATGCCAGTTATTGGGCGAGGTGGATCATGCAGGATATTCAAAACAACATTCTGCAGATAGAAAAGGCCCGCGCCGAGGCAGTAGAATAGAAATATCAGGAGGATGCCATCAAACAGCCTGTCCTGCGCTGGGATATCCTCAGTATTGAGTAAATAAAACGACCTTACGAAACAACCATTCACAACGAATAATTATCTTTGAAAAAAACACTATAAGAACCTATGCTGCGCAGAAAATTCGTTCAAACACTAGGACTGGCCGGGCCATCCATATTATTGGGCCCATCTTTTTTGCAGTGGCATGCGCTGCAGCCGCGGCAGCAGGTTTCGGGCAGTGTCATCATTATAGGTGCGGGCGCGGCCGGTCTGTATGCCGCACGGGTATTGCAGGATGCCGGTATCACGGTAACCATACTGGAAGCCTCCGGTGAACATGGCGGACGTGTGCGGCCACTCACCGGCTTTGCCGATTTTCCAGCCGAAGCCGGCGCAGAATTCGTGCACGGCAAAGGTAATGTGGGCGGCGATCCGCCATCTTTTTTATGGAGTTCCATTGACGCCTATGATCCGGACCTGTTGCTGGAATACGGCACCCATAAGTCGATGTACGATGTAGGCGGCGAGATCAAAACGGACCCGCCTTACTGGGATGCCGGTCTTGAGGATTGCTGGCAGTTTTATCTCAACATGTATGCCTATACCGGAGATGATATACTCATGAGCGACCATCTCGAAGCGGCCTATGGGATCACAGCATCCCATCCGTACTGGCATTTCTATGAAGCCTGGATCGGCTCCGAATTCGGCACCAGCATCAGCCGTATCGGTATGAAAAGCATCGCCATCAGCGAAGAGCTCTGGCTTACCGGCGGAAAAGATTTTCTGCTCGACACCAGTTACCGTGATCTGCTGGACACCCTGTTCTTTGATCCCGTATTGGGCGCGATCCAATACAACAAGGTTGTGAGTGCCGTTACCTATACAGCCGGTGGTGTAACCGTGAATTGTGCCGATGGCAGTATTTACACAGCCGATAAATGTGTGATCACGGTACCGATCCCCATATTGAAGGAAGGCAGCATCACTTTTTCTCCGCCACTGCCATCCGAAAAAGTAAATGCCATCAACACCCTTGACATGGGAGCCGGCATGAAATTATTCCTCAAATTCAGCACGAATTTCTGGGGTAGTGATATTCAGGATATCACGGTTGACGGGTATTCCACTTTCCTGTGGGCACCGGGACTTGATAAAACTACCGGGACCAACAACGTGCTTATATGTTTCATCATGGGTGCAAATGCCGAATACATGAGTTCGCTGGATGCCGGTGCCATGGATGTGGCCATTGCCGAACTGGATGCGTTATTCGACGGCGCCGCCTCGGCCAACTTTGTGGAGGGTTTCATTCAGGACTGGAGCAAGGAGCCGTATATCAAAGGAGCCTATTCTTTTCCGGCACCGAACACATATACCACGGAGACTGATACCACTCGTCTCGATCTGGCTACTCCTGTAGATTGCGCCCTGTTCTTTGCCGGTGAAGCCACCAGTAACCATCATCCGGCGACCGTGCATGGTGCTTTGGAAAGTGGTGCGCGTGCAGCCGCAGAAATTCTGGCCTGCCCATTCACTTCTGTCACGGAAGATCTGCAGAGCGGTTTTGCGCAGGCTTATGCCCATGACCGTACCGCCTATTTTGCGATCACAGGACAAACGGAAGGCAGATGGACAATACTGCTTACAGGTATCGACGGCAGGCAGGTGCAGGTATTCATGGACAATGATATCGTTACTTCCGCACAGGTGTATCAATTTCCCATGCAGGCGATCCCAGCCGGCAGTTATGTGTTAACTGCACTGCAGAATGGCGTGGTGCGATGCAGTGTGGTGATCGTGCAACCGTGATCATCACTTATCCTCGAGCAGGCGTTCGAGTGCATACATCTCATCTCTGAGGCGTGCAGCTTCGAGGAAGTCCATATCTTTTGCAGCAGCCATCATTTTCTTTTTGGTATCGGCGATGGCTTTTTCCAGCTGCGGCCGTCCCATCATGGAAACCACCGGATCGGCCACCAGGCTGACGGCTGCAGCATCCTGCGGTTCGATATAGGGCTGCGGTTCATTCCTGTTCCCGCGACCGATGGTGAATACTTCCTCTGTGCTTTTGATGACCGTGCGCGGTGTAATACCATGTTCCACGTTATAGGCCATTTGTTTGGCGCGACGGCGTTCAGTCTCATCAATAGTGCGCTGCATGCTGTCCGTGACCTTATCGGCGTACATGATCACGCGTCCGTTCTCATTACGCGCGGCACGTCCGGCGGTCTGTGTCAGGCTTCGGGTGTTGCGGAGGAAGCCTTCTTTGTCAGCATCCATGATCGCCACCAGCGACACTTCCGGCAGATCGAGGCCTTCGCGGAGCAGGTTCACACCCACCACCACATCAATACGACCGATGCGCAGATCGCGGAGGATCTCCACGCGTTCCAGTGTTTCCACTTCGCTGTGGATGTATTTACAGCGAATGTGCATTTTCAGCAGATATTTCGATAATTCCTCCGCCATGCGTTTGGTCAGTGTGGTCACCAGTACGCGTTCATCCTTCTTGATGCGTTCACCGATCTCGAACAGGAGGTCATCCACCTGATTCAATGTTGGCCGGATCTCAATAGGCGGATCCAGCAATCCGGTCGGCCGTACCACCTGATCCACGATCACGCCGCCGCTTTGATTGAGTTCAAAATCACCGGGTGTGGCACTCACGTAGATCACCTGATTGAGCAGCGTCATGAACTCATCGAAATTCTGCGGGCGGTTATCCATGGCGCTGGGCAGGCGAAAACCATACTCCACCAAATTCATTTTTCGTGCGCGGTCGCCGCCGTACATCGCACCGATCTGCGGGACGGTCACATGGCTTTCATCGATCACCAGCAGATAATCATCCGGAAAATAATCGATGAGGCAGAATGGGCGCTGTCCTTTTTGTCGACGATCGAAGAAGCGGGAATAATTTTCGATTCCGGAACAGTAACCCAGTTCCTTGATCATCTCTATATCAAAATTCACGCGTTCGCTGAGGCGTTTGGCTTCAATGTATTTACCGATGCTCTCGAAATATTTCACCTGCGCATCCAATTCAGCGTATATCTCGGTGATGATGGACTGCAGGATATCTTTAGGCGTGATATACAGTTTGTCGGTGAAGTTGGCAATGTTATCCTGTGTCCCGGTGCGTTTGCCGTTCTCTGGATTGATGACCTCGATCTCTTCCACCTCATCGCCGAAGAAGGTCACGCGGTACGCATGATCTGCATAGGCGGGGAAGATATCCACCACATCTCCCTGAACGCGGAAATTCCCGCGTCGGAATTCCACGGCGGCGCGTGAATACAGCGCATCGATCAGGCGATGGAGCAAAAAATTCCGGGACATTTTATCGCCCACATTCACCCGTACGATACTCTCCTTGAATTCTGCCGGGTTACCCATACCGTAGATACAACTCACGGTGGCCACCACGATCACGTCGCGCCTGCCGCTTTGGAGGCTGGAGGTGGTCTTGAGGCGCAGCTTCTCCACTTCCGCATTGATGGACAAGTCCTTCTCGATATAGGTATCGGTGGTGGCTATGTAGGCTTCGGGCTGATAATAATCGTAGTAGCTCACGAAATACTCCACGGCGTTCTCCGGGAAGAACTGTTTGAACTCCCCATACAGCTGAGCCACCAGCGTCTTGTTGTGCGACAGGATGAGCGTGGGTTTCTGCACCTGCTGGATCACATTGGCCACCGTAAAAGTCTTGCCGCTGCCGGTCACGCCGAGCAGCACCTGGGCCGGCTCCCCGGCGTTGATCCCTTCCACCAGTTGTTGGATCGCCTGCGGCTGATCACCGGTGGGTGTATATTGACTGGTCAGTTTGAATTCCATAGCGGATAAAGGGAGGAAAAATACGAAATCGGGCTTTACCGATGTAAAGGAATAACTCAAATCGGTACAAAACGATTCCGTAATTTTGCCGAAAATTTTCACTTATGCGTTTTGCAGAGATCACAGCGATCACCGGTTTAGGCGGATTATACAAGATGGAATCCCAGAAGCCCAGCGGCCTTATTGTTACCAGTTTGAGTGAGGGGTGGACGAAATTCGTTTCCAACCGCGAACACCTCTTCAGCCCACTGGAGAACATTGCCATTTACACCAACGACGACACGGTAGAACTGCTGGAGGTGATGCTGCGCGCCTATGCCCAAAAGGAGAGCAATCCGCCGGCTGATGCCAAGGCTGACAATGCCACGTTGAGCGCTTACTTTGAAAAAGTATTACCTGAATACGACCGCGAGAAGGTTCACATCAGCGACATCAAGAAATTCATCAAATGGTTCGCCATTCTGGATGAAAAAGGCGTATTACAAACTGAACTGGAGGAAAAGAATAAAGCAGCAGCCGAAACGCAATCAGCGGAATAAGGGGTTGTCATGCAACATACTACAGGCCATCCATTAGGATGGCTTTTTTTGTGGGTACAAAAAACAACGGGGATGCCGGTAAAGGCAACCCCGTTATTATTACAATGAAAACCTGTTTACATGACCATGAACTTGTGCGCACTGCGCTTGCCGTTCACCATGAAAGTGGCGATATAGGCGCCGGGTGTCAGTGCTTCTGCCTCCAGGATATAGGAGCCTGTGGCTGCAGGGTATTGATAGGTACCCATTGTCCTTCCTGAAAGATCGCTCAACACGATGAACAGATCACCCTGTTCAGCGGCAGATACCTGCACATGCAGCTGATCGCCGTGTTGTATGATCGAGGATTGGAATCCGGCGATGTCGGTGATCGACACCGGGTTATTGCTGGGATCCTCAATGATCTTCAGCGAACTAAAGTAGATCTTATCGCCACTAGCGTTATCGCCTCCGTTGCTGGCATTCACGGCGGTGTAAAAAGTCACCTCACCGGTAGTGCCATCGGGCGTCCAATTGAAGGTCCAGGTGCGGCTGCCGCTGCCGGGGGTACCTTCTTCGGTATGTGTTATGTATTTTCCTCCACCGGTGAGTTTTGTTTCCACCGTATTGATGAGCGTCATTGTGCCGAGTGTATTTCCTGCATCATCCTGCGGTGAGGCCTGGAATCCGAATTTGGAGATACCGGGCTCTGACACAGTTACAGTAATGGTGTAGGTCTCACCTTCCAGATAACCCGCAGCGGGCACATCGCTGGTGATCAGTCCTTCACGCTCGAGTGCCGAACCTGTGTGACAGCCGGTACTGGCGCATGTTTGTCCGTCATCCGGCGAACCGGTATTGCCCGACGGAGCACCGTCGGTTTTTGCCTGGCCGTTCTGAACGACGCCAAAAATGACTGCTGTCAGGAGTGCTGCAGCTGAAAGGTGGAGTGTAAATTTTTTTCGCATAATGCCTGTTTATACATCAAATATAGTCTAATTAATATATGTTTATACATGTAATTGCACGTTTGACACAAACCTTACAATCCAATTACAGACACATTTCAGGTGAAAAAGTTCAACTGCTCAGGATCTGAGCGGCGGCTTCGCCGGCGCGCACAGGATGGATCACCCGTTCGATCTTACCATTTTCGCTGATGATAAAGGTGACGCGGTGGATGCTCAGGATGGTGCGGCCCATGAATAGTTTCTCCCCATAGACACCGAACTTTCGGGCCACCACAAAGCCCTCATCGGCCAGCAGCGCATAGGGCAGCTTCCATTTTTCGGCAAATTTCTTCTTGCTGTCGACCGGTGCATGCGAGATGCCGAAAACGGCATAGCCGGCCTTCTTGAGTTTGCTGTGATTGTCGCGCAGGTTGCAGGCCTCTTTGGTGCAGGTGGGTGTGAGGTCGTTCGGGTAGAAGAACAGGATATAGCGCTGTCCCTTCAGTTTGGAGGAGCTGATGATATTACCGTTCTGGTCAGGAAGCGAAAAAGCAGGCACTTTATCTCCGGCCTGCAGGAATTGCACTTTTTCCATCAGAAATTCGGCCGTAGATGCGAGGTGGCATAAAAGGCATTGATATGCTGCACGATCTCTTCGGGGTCATCGGAAACGAAGAACAGATCGAGATCCTCCTCACTGATATTGTGTTCCTTGTTGAGCATGGTTTCCCGCATCCACGACAACAATCCTTTCCAGTAGGCCTTTCCTACCATGATCACCGGCACGCGTTCGATCTTGTGCGTTTGGATCAGGGTGAGTGCTTCAAACAATTCATCCAGTGTGCCAAAGCCGCCGGGCATGAAGATGAAGGCCTGCGCGTATTTCACGAGCATCACCTTGCGCACAAAGAAATATTTGAAGTTGATGAGTTTATCGCTGTCGATGTACGGGTTATGACTTTGTTCATAGGGCAATTCGATATTCAGGCCCACCGATTTACCGCCTTCCTTATATGCGCCCTTATTACCTGCTTCCATGATCCCCGGGCCTCCGCCGGTGATGATGCCGAATCCTTCGCGCACGAGGCGTGTTGACACCTGTTCGGTCAGTTTGTAGTATTTATGATCATGCTTCGTGCGGGCCGATCCATAAATGGATACACAGGGGCCGATCTTATCCATGGTCTCAAAACCATCCACGAATTCTGCCATGATCTTGAACATGCGCCAGCTGGATTGAGCGCTTAATTCAGTCCAGTCCTTGGTTTTAAACAATTTCTTTTTCCTGTATTTCTCAGCCATAATGATCGCCTTTAGGAGGTAAACACTTCTGTGGTCTTCTCTGTTCGTGGAGTCGAAATTAGATATAATCCGAGGAAGGTCAAAATGCCATTGATGAGCAACAACTCATAACCGATCTGATACCCGTTGAACCACTCGGCCGCATGGTCGTTGATGATGTAGCACAATACCGGTGGGATAAGGCACACGGGCAACACCCATGCCGAGCGCAATCCGCGTCGCATCATCAGTCCGAACGCAAACAAGCCGAGCAGCGGCCCGTAGGTATATCCGGCGGCGGTGAACACCTGATTGATCACGGTTGAATCGTTGATGGCATTGAACACGATGATCACTCCCAGCAGTAAAACAGCGAACGCTACATGCACGCCGTGGCGGATATTGCGGTGGCTCGCGGATTCCTGTTTGGCCGTATCCCATCCGAGCACATCGATACAAAAAGAAGTAGTGAGGGTGGTGAGCACGGAATCGGCGCTCGAAAAGGTGGCAGCAGAAATCCCCAGCACAAATATGATGGCAGCGAAAGTGCCCAGGTGGTCCAGCGCCAGAATGGGGAAAAGGTGGTCGCTGCGTTCAGGCAATGCTATCTGCATTGTATCTGCATATGCATACAATAAGGCACCGAGTGCCACAAAGAAGAGATTAATGAAGATCAGCACCACGCTGAACCACATGATATTCTTCTGTGCTTCCGGCAGGGTGCGCATGCTCAGGTTCTTTTGCATCATATTCTGATCCAGACCGGTCATCACGATGGCAATGAGGGCGCCGCTGATAAATTGCTTGAAGAAATAATTCGGTGCCTGTACATCCCAGAAGAAAATACGGCTGTACGGACTGTCGCGCACCGTTTGCACCAATCCGGCCGCATCCAGGTCCATGGCGCGCGCGATCACCACGATGGAGAGGATCACACCGGCCAGGAGAAATGATGACTGCAGGGTGTCGGTCCACACCAGTGTTTTGATACCGCCCTTATAGGTATATAAGAGTATGAGGATGATCACGGCCGATACCGTCACCTCGAACGGTATACCCCAGCCCTGGAATATGAATAATTGCAGAACGGTTGCCGAAATATATAATCGGAAGGCTGCACCGATCAGTCGCGATAATACAAAATACAGGGACCCGGTCATTTGTGCATTCCGGCCGAAGCGCTCACCCAGGTAGCTGTAGATCGAGGTGAGGTTCATACGGTAATACAGGGGCAACAGCACCTGTGCGATCACAAGGTATCCGAGGAGATAACCAAATACCATTTGCATATAACCAAACTGTGCCACTGCCACACTGCCAGGTACGGAAACAAAAGTTACCCCGCTGAGCGAGTCACCGATGAGTCCGAATGCCACCGCGAACCAAGGGGATGACTTGTTGCCCAGGAAATAGGAACTGTCTGTGGCTTTGCGGGACGTGTACCACGAAATGGTGAAGAGCATGGCAAAATAAGCCAGCAGAACACCCATGAACATCCAACTCGACATGCTGATAAATTATCCGGTGTAAGGTAGGACTAAAATCCGTGATGCATTGCTCACATATACACACAAAAAAAAAGGATGGCGCAGTGCTCATCCTTTTATACATATTTTGCTGAGAGTGGTTATCTCTTCTTTTTCACTTTGTTGATATGCCGCGGGCCGGGGCAACCGAGGATATCCTTGGTAGAGGTGCGGAAACCTTCATCGAGACCTTTGATCAAATTACGGCTGAAGGTAACACCCAGCCACATATACCAGTCGTTGTTCGTCGGATCGCCGCGCCAGTCATTATTATCGTAGTCGAAAGGTTCGCCATTGAACAACTCACCGCTGCGATTGCTGAGGTTGTAGGCATCGATACCGTTGGATTCGATCAGCAGGTTGCGGTCAACATAGGTGCGGCTCACATCATCGAGGTAATCGGTGAATGTCCAGCGTGCGCCATATTCCAGACCTATATTCCAACGTTCGGTGAGGGCGAATTTAAAGCCGACACCAATTGGGATAGCGAACTCATACAGTCGATAAAAATCTCTTTCCGGGAAGTAATCCGATCCCTGGCCTTCGGTGCCCAGCGGCTGCAGGTCGTACCATTCACCTTCATAGAAGGCCTGCGGGTTGAAATGGAACCCGGCGATACCGGCATACGCGTATGGCGAAAAACGCTGAGCGAATTCCACCGGGCGGTATCCGAAAAAATAATATTGGAAGGTCAGAGCCGCTTCGGTCACCGGAGAGGTAAAGCTCAGGTTGCGGGCCTTGAGATTGGCGCGGTCGCTGTTGGCATCGGCGCCGGAAACGGTTCCGCTGTAAACATTGAACTTGAGGGCCATTTTGTGGTCCAGGTGATATTCCACGAAACCGCCATAGGCGATGTGAGATTCCTTGGGCACCACGTAATCGTGTGTCATGTCACCATAATAGTTGGCAACGCCGCCCATGATGCCTACTTCAACATATTGCATCTGAGCAGATACCGTTGTGGAGACGATCAGTAAAGCGAGGAGTTGTGTTACTTTCATCCTAGACAGGTGCATGCTTAACGTAACAAAGTTAGCCATTTGACCGGGATTTGGAAGCCGTGGTCCTTGAAATAACCTGAAATATGACACATTTATTGTTAAAAGTGTAGAAAAAATCACACACCGGCATGGGCTTTAGAGTTTGAGGTTTACCCCCGGACAGGCCATTTTTTTGCGCGACTTGCGCAGACCGGGCTTTTTGGGGTTATCGCTGGCTTTGTATTTTTTAGCATCCCAGCCTTTCACTTCATGGTTGCGACTGAGGGTAAGACCGGTGAAGATATACCAGTCCTTATTGGTATCGTCGCCCCGGTATTTCTTGTCATCGCGCAGCACTTCTTCACCTCCGTTCATTTCATCGGTGCGGTTAGAGAGTTGCCAGGCGATATCGCCGTTATCGGCCAGCAGGAGTTCTTTGGCTATGTAAGTGGTGCTCACATCATCCAGATAGTCGGTGGTGGTTTTGCGGTATCCGATCTCCAGACTCAGGTTCCAGTCCTTGTTGAGTGAGCCTTTGATACCAAAACCGATCGGATAGCTGTATTGCTGCAGCGGATAGGGCTTGCGGTCGGGATAGGCCGGATTGCCCTGCCCTTCGGTGCCCAGCGGCTGCAGTTCATACCATACCCCGTTGTATTGTGCCATCGGGTTGAAGCGGAAGGTGGCAATACCGAAGTATACGTAGGGTGAGGCGATATTCCATTTGTATTTAGGGTTGTAGCGCTTCAGGAATATCTCGAACACGGCATTGGCTTCGTAAACCGGCGACACGAACGACAGGTTGCGCTCCTGTTTCCATTCCTCGGTGGAGTTATCGTCGTTACCGCTGATCCAGCCGTAATACAGGCCTGTTTTCAGCCCGAACCAGTAATTCAGATTGAACTTGTAATACGCACCAAAAGCGGTATGGGTCTCCTTGGGCACGAACGCCACAGGAGCCAGGTCGCCCTGGTAGTTGCTGGCACCACCGAACACACCTATTTCCAGGTATTGCTGTCCTCTGGAAAGAAGAGGTATGGCAGCCAGGAAGAGTATGAACAATGCTTTTCTCATGAACTTGAACGATTGCTTTTCGAGGGATACGTACAAATTTGCAAAAATGTGCCTTGTTTCCTCTACAAACGAGTCAAAGGTAAGGGGAAGTTGGGTAACATTTGCTTGTCACTTTTTAAACAAATCCGCGCCAATAGGGCAATTGTGTCTATTTTTGCTCATAGCAATCAGGTACATGAAGTCAAAAAAGATCACCCTTACGCTTGCCCTCATGGGCGGCAGCGCCGGCGCCGACCGGTTCTATATGGGCCAACAAAACGCGGGATGGCTTATCCTGCTGATGTTCTGGCTGGTAGTGCCGGGGGCCATCTATGGTGTTATCCGGTTCAATCTGGCCCCCAACTGGGAGCCCTTCATCCTGGCCAAATATGCCCTTCCCATCCTGTATCATTTTGTGGCCATGGGCCGATATTTGGTCATGAGTGAGGAAAAATTCGTGTCACAAGATGCCTCAAAAGGAAAACTTTCTCCCATGACTTTCGGGGCTTTTGCCATCGCCCTGATCCTTGCCATTGGCGCGAGCCGCATGATCTCGCAGGTGCAGGCACCGGATATTGATACCGTTCAAAGCGCGGGAGCCATCAGTTCCGTGTCCCTGTCACAGGAGTTCAGGGCCGATGAGGAAGCCTACCGCAAGCGATACGACAACAAGCCCTTTCAGGTGTCGGGAACGGTAACAGAAACGGGGATGGACTTCGAATCGGGTGCTTACTTTGCCTTGCAGGGAACGGAGGGCGATCCGTTCGGCATCAAGTGTATCTTTGGAGCAGATCATCAAAAGGATCCCGAGTCTGTGGTGAAGGGCGATGTGGTAGAGGTGAAAGGCTTCATCAACGGCAACAAGCTGGAGAACTGCACCATTCTGACCATCAACGGAAAACCCCACAGTACACCGGGCCAATAAATGACAGCCGACCACGAACCACCTAATACCCTGCTTCCGTGAACCTTCCCTCACAATGGATGGAACAGGCCGTTGAGGCCTTTGCAAAATTACCCGGCATAGGACGGAAGACAGCCCTGCGCCTCGTTCTGCATATGATGAAGCAACCTGCCGATCAGGTACAGGCCTTCGCTGATGCCATGCTGCGGCTCAAAACCGACATTCACTATTGTCCGAACTGCCATAACATCAGCGACCATCCCAACACACGCTGTTCGATATGTGCCTCTCCCCGCCGCGATCATCAGACCATCTGTGTGGTGGAGAGTTTGCGCGACCTCATCGCCATCGAAACCACCAATCAATACAGCGGCGAATACCATATCCTCGGCGGCGTCATCTCCCCCATTGAAGGCATCGGACCTGAGCAACTGCATCTCGACGACCTCGTGCAAAAAGCGAACAGTGGCAGTTATGCCGAAATCATCATGGCACTGAATCCGACGATCGAAGGCGACACGACCGTTTTTTATCTCACCAAGAAGATCACGCGGCCAGGTGTAAAAGTGACCACCATTGCGCGCGGCATTTCCTTTGGCGGAGAATTGGAATATACGGATGAATTAACCCTTGCGCGATCACTGGCCACCCGCAGGCCCTATGAGAATTATCTGCCGGAAAAAGAATGATCAGATTATCCGTCATCATCGTCAACTACAACGTCAAGTATTTCCTGGAACAGGCAGTGCGCTCAACCCTGTTGGCCTGCAGGAACATACGTGCCGAAGTCATTATTGTGGATAATCATTCGGAGGACGGAAGTGTTGAGCATATTCGAAAAATATTTGTGGAGGGCGGCACAAGTACCCCCATCCACCTGATCGCCAATACAGAAAATACCGGCTTCTCACGAGCGAACAATCAGGGTATCGCCATGGCTACCGGCGAATATATCCTGCTGCTGAATCCCGACACGGTAGTGGCAGAAGACACTTTTGAAAAATGCCTCGCGTATATGGATGCACATCCGGAAGCGGGAGGCATGGGTGTGCGCATGCTCGACGGCACAGGGCGTTTCCTGCCGGAAAGCAAGCGGGCCTTTCCAAGTCCGGAAGTAGCATTTTATAAAGCTTTCGGACTGGCCAATGCATTTCCGCGTTCGCGCATGTTTGGCAAATACCACCTCGGGTATCTCGATGAACATCAGAATCATACGGTTGATGTTTTAGCCGGCGCTTTTATGCTCATGCGAAGATCCGTTATCGATACGATCGGCGCGCTTGATGAATCATTTTTCATGTATGGAGAGGACATCGATCTGAGCTACCGTATTGTGCAGGCCGGTTACACCAATATTTATTTTGCCGAAGCACCTATCATTCATTATAAAGGAGAGAGCACCAAGAAGGCCAGCTTCAATTATGTGCGCATGTTCTATCATGCAATGAAGATATTTGCGCGCAAACATTTCAGCGGAACGCGGGCAGGGCTCTTCATTTTCATATTGAATGCAGCGATCTATCTCCGTGCCGGCATTGCCGCCCTCGTGCGCATGCTCGGACGCATGGCACAACCCATGTTCGATGCCGTGTTATTCTTTGGCGGCCTGTTCCTGGTAAAAGCATACTGGGAGTATTACGTGAAATATATCGATGGCGGCACCTACCCCGATTCGTATCTGTACATTAACGTTCCGCTCTATATTGTCACCTGGCTATTCCTCGTCTTCCTCAATGGCGGTTATGACCGCAATGCCACGCCCGGCCGACTCATACGCGGCATGGCGCTGGGTACCCTGGCCATTGCTGCACTCTACGGTTTTTTACCGGAGCATTTGCGGTACAGTCGCGGGATGATCATCGCAGGCGCCGCCCTGAACACCGTACTTTTATTAGGGGTGCGCGGTGTGCTGCATTTCTTTCGTCAGGGCAATTTCAATTTCGGCGAAGCACCCGTAAAGCGCATCCTCATTGCCGGTGGAACGGCCGAATGTTTGCGCACACATCAGTTGTTACATCAATTGCAGCTCGGCAATCAGGTGATCGGTTATGTGCGCACCGACAACCGGGCACCGGAGCATGCACTAGAGCTCGGCAACGTGCAGGAAATAGACCGGCTGATCGGATTATATGAGGCCAACGAGTTGATCTTTTGTGCTGCCGACATCACGCATGCGCATATCCTGCAGGTGATGGAAAAGTTGGCCGGCAGCACCGACTTCAAGATCGTCCAGCCCGGCAGCGAGGCCATTATCGGCAGCAACTCGCGCGACACGGCGGGCGATATTTATACCCTGGATGTACATTTCAGCATCAACCAGCCTCAGTATCAACGCATGAAGCGTACCATGGACATGCTCATTGCCCTGGGTTGTCTTGTCACTGCTCCGCTGAGCATCTGGCTGGTCCGCAACAAGGGCGGCTATCTACGCAACAGCTTTCAGGTGCTGCTGGGACGGCGGTCGTGGGTAGGCTATATGCCGCACCCCTCAACCGGCGGAAAAGCGGGACTGCCCCGCATCAAACCCGGCATTCTGCATCCGCTGGCAGAAACAGATGCCACCGCCCTGTCTTCCCACATCGCAGAGCGTGTGAATTACATGTACGCCCGCGACTACCGGCCTGCCGATGACCTCCGTCTGATACGGAAACATTACCGGCTGTTGGGTAATTCCTGATGCAACCCTTATTTTTGTTAAGTCGATCTCCCATTCAGGCAGGTCTCAGAACACTACTACTATCTATGAAAAGACTCACACTCTTGTGCGCCCTTGTTGGCATTTTACACCTTGGCCATGCGCAGGCACCCACACAACCCAACTTTGTTTTGATCATAGCCGATGACCTGAATGACTGGGTCCAGGGATTCAGCGGGCATCCGCAAACCAAAACCCCGAACATCAACAAGATCGAAAAAAAGGGCACTACTTTCACATCCGCCTATTGCGCAGGGCCGAAATGTGCTCCGAGTCGCACCAGCCTGATAACAGGTAAGGACACCTATTACACCAAAGTCTACAATAACGATGATATAGGCTGCAAGAACTTTAGAAAGAACTTCAAAGAAGCACTAGACAATGAAGTTGTTTTTACCATGCCTGAATTACTCAAGGACAGCGGCGGTTACTTCACTTACACCCTGAGCAAGGTCATGCATTGCTATGTGGGACTTCCTGATTATGACACCAGTGCCGTTCCGGCCTGTGAAAAAGATCTTTCCTGGAGCAAGGCCTTCAGTTATGGCCAGGGTGGTGACATGGAAGCCATTCTGGATTACGGCGAAGCCAATGATGATGGCATCAATGGTTTCTTCTTTACGCCGATCCCCGATTCCATGGAATCGCAAATGGTTGATTATATCATCACCGACTCTGCGATCGCCTTCATTGAAGATTATGCGGCCAACCCTGAGACGTATTGCAACAAGCCCTTTTTCCTGGCTATCGGTTACAAGCGTCCACACGGACCCTTTTATATTCCGGAGAAATATTTTCTCCCTTACTATAACGTCGATTATTACGAGAACCCCTACAACAAACCCTACAACGATCCTGTTGGCGCGCTGCCTTATAACGGTGTAGTGATGCCCCCGCAGCCCGATCCGATGTGGAGTGATTATACGTGGATGCCTGCTGATTGGGTAGGCCGTGTATTAAATGAAGAAGATTATGTGCACGACGACTTCCTCGAATTTGGTGAAGTGATGATGGCGGAGACGCCTCCACCCACTATCGGTGCCGGATTGGATGACAGTACAAAAACCTTTATCCTCCAGGAAGCTGAGCGCGCCAACGGTATACTGGCTTACCTGGCATCCATCCGCTATTTCGATGCACAGGTAGGACGTTTCTATGATGAGATCAGGACGCACCCGGAGATATTCAACAACACCGTATTCATTATCACCAGCGACCACGGCTATGCACTGGGTGAAAAAACACACTGGCGCAAAGGCTGTATGTGGGAAACGGATATCCGCATCCCCCTGGTGATCGCCGATATGCGCACACCGGTGAAAAAGACCTGTAAGCGTGTAGTGAGCAATCTTGACATTATGCCCACCGTATTGGAGATGGCCGGTGTTACGCCGCCTACATTCCCTGACGGCACACCCTACCTCGACGGCGTAAGCCTTTCGCCTTTGATGGTAAACCCCACGCAACCCTGGGATCGTCCTGTTGTTTCTGCTTTGCAATTACACGGTTATGATGAGGGGTTCTGTTTCCCGCAGTACAGCGTTCGCGATGAAGAATATCACTACATCCGCTATCAGACCAACGGTGCGACAGCGCCCGCCTGTAACGCGGCATTAAGTGTGTTTCAGGAAGAATTGTACCGTATCGGTAAAAACAAAAATATTGACCCATACGAATGGAATAACCTCGCTGATGATCCGGCCTATGATGATGTGAAATCACATTTGGCCAGTTTCCTTCCCGGCGGTGTGAACTACCTGCAATTTGACCGGATGGATGTGACCGTAGAAACAGAAAACAGCACGCAGGCATTTGGCGTATTCCCCAACCCCACTTCTTCGTATGCCAATTTCCGCATCGAAGGCATGCATGCCGGAGAAGCTACTTTCCGCATCATGGATATTGCCGGTCGTGTGTTGAGGACCGAGGCTTTGCAGTTTGGCGAAGACGGATACCTGCAGGTAAGTTATCCGGTAGAAGGCATTGAACAGGGATACTATATCGCCCAGATCACCCAGGGTGACCACAGTATGCAGATACAGTTCATTGTTGCAAAATAATTGATCTATTACCAGGGAGGGGCGTGACAACCTGAACGTCATGCCCCTTTTTTTACCCACACACTTATGATGCGCCACACCCTGATCACTCTTGCCCTCATGTTCGGATGGTTCTCCATGTTCGGACAGGCACAACCCAATTTTGTCTTTATTATCATGGATGACATGAATGATTGGGTACAGGGATTCGGCGGGCATCCGCAGACGGTAACGCCCAACATTCAGTTCCTCGAAAAACGCGGCACCACATTCTCGAATGCCTATGTCTCAGCGCCGCAATGTGCACCGAGCAGAACGAGTTTCATGACAGGTAAGGACTGCACTTATACGCAGATATATCATAACCATCATATCAAATGCGGTCATTTTCGGATGGTGAATTTCAATGTATTCAAAGGCAATGAGACCATGTGGACCATCCCGCAGATATTGAAAGATTCCGGCGGGTACTACACTTACGGCATCAACAAGGTGTTGCATTGCCATGATAATCTTGCCGATTTCGACAGCCTCACCGCAGATCCCTGTGCAAGAGGATTGAGCTGGAGCAAGGCCATTGTATTTGACAATTCACATGGCGAGGAAGCGGAGGTGGAAGAATACGGTTATGCGAATGAACAGGGCGTGTATGAGTTCCCGTATGCGGTGATACCCGATAGCATGGAACCCTACATGCAGGATTATCTGGCCACCGATTCGGCGATCGCCTTCATTGAACAATATGCCGCCGATCCGGAGGCCTTTTGCAATAAACCCTTCTTCCTGTCATTGGGATATCGCCGTCCGCATGGCCCTTGCTATATACCGGAAAAATATTTCCTCTCCTACGAGAATACAGACTATTATTCCATACCCTACGCAATACCTTACGACAACCCGGTCGGCGCACCGTATTCCGGTGTGGTGATGCCGCCGCAACCGGTTCCTGTCTGGGACGACTGGAATAACCTGCCGGAAGACGGCGTTGCGAGGACGCTTATTCTGGAATCACCCGTGCACAATGGTGTTTTCCAGTGGGCGGATTATGAACAGGACACCTATGGCATTCCGTACATTCAGGCAGGCCTCACTGATACAGATCGCGACCTGATCATGGAAGAATCGAAGCGCGCGAATATGATCATGGGTTACCTGGCAGCCATACGCTTCGCCGATGCACAGTTGGGTCGCCTGATCAACGAACTCAAAACACACCCTACCCTGTATAACAATACAGTATTTGTGGTCATCGGCGACCACGGCTATTCGCTCGGCGAAAAAACACACTGGAAAAAAGGCACCTTGTGGGAAACTGACATCCGCACGCCGCTGGTGATCGCTGATATGCGCACGCCCGTCAAGAAAACGACCAAACGGTTTGTAAGTCTCCTCGACCTGTTCCCCACGTTCTGCGAACTGGCGAATGTAGACCTCCCCACTTTCCCCGACGGCACACCCTACTGCGACGGCTACAGCCTTGTGCCGCTGCTTGCCAATCCAACCATGGTGTGGAACCGTCCGGTGCTAACCTCCTTCATAAACGGCAAAGACACTACTGAACAAGGTTCCTGTTTTGTGCACTACAGCATCCGCGATGATGAATGGCATTACATCCGGTATCGAACAAACGGTGCTGCGTTCCCGTACGGATGCGACAGCCTCACCAGCGAGCTGCAGGAAGAATTATACCACATCGGCAAGAAGAAAAATATTGACCCTTACGAATGGAATAACCTTGCCGATGATCCGGCATATGAACACATCAAAGAATATTTGTCCACCTTTATGCCCGGCGGCGACAATTATTTGCAATTTGAAAAACAGTCGACCGGTGCCGACCCCATCGATGAAACGATGGTGCTGAATATGTATCCCGTGCCGGCGAACACACAAGTGGTCATATCACTTGAAGATGCCATTGCCGGCCCTGCCAGACTGACGGTGTTCAATGCAACAGGTGCCATTGCTGCGCAGCTGTCATTTACCGTGCCGGATGACGGGTATGCTGCATTTAATTATCCTGTAGACATGTTGCCGGCAGGCTATTATGTGGCTACTGTAACACAGGAAGGAAGATCGATATCGGCCCCGCTGGTGATACAGCGATAATTTCCGCTTCGGGTCTATACCTTTTGGGAGGCGGTATGTATCTTTAAGGTACATACTCAAAACCCACTATGAAAAGTACTCTCCTTACCCTCTGCCTGATCGGTGCGTTTACCCTTCGTCTCCAAGCCCAAACCCAACCGAATTTCATTTTTGTGATGTTCGACGACATGAACGACTGGGTTCAGGGCTTCAAAGGGCAACCGCAGGCTTACACGCCCAATATCAATTATTTCCTGAAGCGCGGTGTTACGTTCACCAACGCGTATTGCAATGCCCCCCAATGCGGTCCTTCCCGTGTGAGCATGTTCACCGGCAAGGATACCGAATACACCAATATCTACCACAACAGCGATCTGCAATGCGCTGACTTCAGAAACAACTTTTCCGCGGATGAGGGAAATGAAGTGATCTACACAATACCGCAAATATTGAAAGACAGTGGTGGTTACTACACCTACAGCATCAGCAAGATATTTCACTGTCACGATGCCAATGCCGATTACGACTCTCTGAACCCGGATATTTGCAACCGCGAACTCTCCTGGAACAAGCTGGTGTACTTCGATTATATCAGCAGCGAACAAAATGAGATCCTGGATTATGGCGATTCCCATCAGATGGGTGTGTATTCCTGGCCTTATTCCGTAATACCGGATTCACTGGAATCGCAGATGCAGGATTATCTGGCGGCCGACAGCGCCATTGCCTTCCTGGATAACTATGCCGACAATCCGGAGGACTACTGCAACAAGCCCTTCTTTCTGGCTCTCGGCTTCCGCCGTCCGCATGCACCGTATTATATTCCGGAAAAATATTTCTCGACCAACTACGATGATGACTATTATGCCGCTGATTACAACCTGCCATACAATTATCCCGTAGGCACCACACCGGCCAATGGTTTTGTGATGCCCCCGCAGCCTGATCCGATCTACAGCGATTACGATTCTCTGCCTGTGGGCGGTGTGGCACGTGCGCTGATCGCTGAGAATAAGGTGCATCTTGCCTCAGAGGACTGGGCTGCCGATCAGATCGATATCTTCGGTATCCCCATGACCATGCCCGGTGCCACTATTGAGGAACAGGAGTTTGCGCTGGCTGAATCCAAACGCGCCAATATGGCCATGTCGTATCAGGCAGCCATTCGTTTTGCTGATGCACAATTAGGCCGTGTGCTGGATGAACTTAAATTGCATCCGGAGCTCTATAACAACACCATCGTCGTGATCATGAGCGATCATGGCTATGCACTCGGCGAGAAAACACACTGGAAGAAGGGCTGCTTGTGGGAGACCGATATCCGCGTTCCGCTGATCATCTCCGACTTGAGGACGCCGGTCAAAAAAACATGCAATCGTTTTGTAAACTTCCTCGATGTGTTCCCCACCATCTGTGACTATGCCGGTGTGGCACACCCAACCTTCCCCGATGGCAGCACTTATCTGGACGGTTACTCGATGATGCCACTGATCGCCAATCCCACTTATCCGTGGTTCAAACCGGTCGTGACTTCCTTCAGAAACACTAAAGATCTAAGTCGCCAGGGCTCGTGCTTTCCGCATTACAGTGTGCGGGATGATGAGTGGCATTATATCCGCTACCAAACCAACGGCGCCACCTTCCCCACCGGCTGTGATGAAGCCACCAGCGTTATACAGGAAGAATTATATCGCATAGGTAAGAAAAAGAATATCGACCCGAACGAATGGAACAATCTGGCTGATGACCCTGCCTACAGCGGCATCAAAGCCGACCTCGCCTCTTATCTCCCGGGCGGTGTGAACTACCTGCAATTTGAGCGCACGCCGGAAATACCTGAGATCGTTGAGGAGTCAGCAACCATTTCCATATTCCCAAATCCATCCACTGCACAAACACAGATCCTGCTCACCGGACTCCCCTCCGGCATGACCAACCTGTATTTTTATAATACTCTGGGTGAACTGGTCTTCACGGATGATGTCAGCATAGACGAAATGCAGGAAGGTATTTATTACCTGAATGTATCTCGCTGGCCTCGAGGTGTATATTTCATCAAAGCCCAAAGTCAGGGAAAAGAGATCAGTGCTGAAATG
Source organism: Chitinophagales bacterium (assembly GCA_036734545.1). GTDB lineage: Bacteria > Bacteroidota > Bacteroidia > Chitinophagales > BACL12 > UBA7236. Next base: position 691 of record DAIMYJ010000041.1, on the reverse strand, counting down.
ATCGTGGGCAGGTAATAGAAATTTTGTTGAAGGTTGCGTGGGGGTTGAACCTCACCCCTCCGAAGGTTCAAAGGACTCTCCGAAGGAGTCCGTTGGACCTTCGAGAGTCCTTTGAACCCGCCCTCTCCTGCTCTCCCGAGTACTCGGGACAAAAGGGATGGAGCTTAATTCCGGTTACGCTGAATACTTGCTCACTGTAGGCGGAAACGCTGTATGGGTATACATTTTTTTTAATGGCCAAAAGCACCACATCTGTAATCAATTAACTGGGTAGATCAGCATCATCAGCAGTAAACCTATCATCTCCCGCAGATCTCGCAGATGAACGCAGAAATTTGATCTACATTCCTGAAAATAGATCGGAGAAGATCACCACTCACCCATTGACCCATTGACCCATTGACCCACTCACCACTCACTACTCACCATTCACTATCCACCACTCACCCCTTCCCCATCTTCTCCCCTACTTTCGTCTGCAGCCAGCCGATGTCGGCGATCTGGCGGGTTTCTTCTATGCGGGCGCGGAGCTCATCTAGGTTGGCTTTATAGCGTTTGGTGAGTTTGGATAGCTTCTCGGTGAATTTGAGAAAATTGGAGTAGAGCAACTTTAAATTATCGATCAGAGTTTTATTAAGGCGGAGGTATAACTTGAACGCTTCTATGGATCTTTGCAGGGGATCCAATACAT
>DAIMYJ010000040.1:19303-24391 GCA_036734545.1 Chitinophagales bacterium | reverse complement strand
TGGAGTATCCCATGGATGACCTGATACACCGTAAATTCTCCCTTGGAGGGTGCGTAGGCGATGTTGAGTGTTTCGTTGGTGAGGGAGGATAAATACGCTTGCCATTGTTGCTCATTTGCAGCCAGGTTTTCCATCAGTTGCTGCCAGGCGGAGGGGGAGGTGTCTGTGAGCGGCCCGAGATAGTTATCTTGCGGCGATTCAAATACTTCCCCTTGTAACTTCCGCAGCACATTATCGCGCCAGCCCAGACAATGTTGCACCAGCTGCCAGATGCTGTTGGCGCCGGGAATGGGGTGGGCGGCAGCCATTTCCGGGGTGATGTCGCGCAGTATATCGGTGAGCCGGATACAGGACCAGGGATTGCCGGTATACCAGTCGGCATAGAGTTGGGCGATGCGTTGGGGTTCCTCCATAAGTTGAGGGTTGTAGGTTGAGGGTTGAAGGTTGAGGGTTGTAAGTTGAAGGTTGTAGGTTATTGGGGTTTGGTCTAAGGTAGTAAAAAACAGGGGGTTTAGGCCAACGAAAAGGGTGGCGGATTCGTTGATATGAGGGGGAATGCGGGTGGTTTGGACTTTTTTGTGACCACCCCTTGTGTCAGGGAATTGTGAATTGTGCATAAAACCCATTGAAAATCACAGGTAAAGCCCGAATTTTGAGCCTTAAACGTTATCTTAGCCCTAAATCCACACACACTACACGTATGCCCAATATTAGGATCTTGATCTGTGGTGTGCTCCTCTGTGCAGGTATCGCTGTTTCCGGACAAACACCAATCTCCGGGGTGATCAACAATTACTACGAGGTCACCGGTATCGACAAATGTAATAACGCCCTTACACTGACGGCCACACCTATGGGCCTGGCGGTAGGGGATAACGTAATGCTGGTGCAGATGCGCGGTGTGGATGCCGATGCGGATAACGATAACTCCTACGGTTCCATCCTGAGCTACGCCAGATCAGGGGTGTATGAGTTGTTTACCGTGCAGGCCATCGCCTTTAACGTGGTGACCCTGAACGAGGTGATCGAAAAACTGTATTCCATTCCCGGCCGCGTGCAGCTGGTGCGGATACCTGAATATGATGATGTCATCGTGAACGGAACTGTGACAGGTTTACCCTGGAACGGAACCATTGGCGGTGTGGTGGCGCTGATCGCCAACGGCACGCTGTCGTTCTCGGCAGATATCGATGCCACGGGTATCGGTTTCCGCGGTGCGGATGTGGTGGTGAATACCCCCTGTCTTACAGGCTCCCCGATGGGCTTCGACGGCTATGTGACCACGGCGGGTGAAGACAAGGCGGGCAAGAAGGGTGAAGGCATCAGTGAGAACGGCGATGACCGCTATGCCCGCGGTGCCCCTGCCAATGGCGGCGGCGGCGGTAATGACCGTCAGACCGGCGGTGGCGGCGGCAGCAGTTATGCGCCGGGTGGTTTCGGCGGACAGCTCATGTTCCCGCCTGCAGGTTCATGCGGTGGAACCTTTCCCGGTATAGGCGGATATCCCCTGATCTACGATAATGCCAACAACCGTGTTTTCATGGGCGGCGGCGGCGGTGCCGGCAGTGCCAACCTCGGCTTAGGTACGCCCGGCGGAAATGGCGGCGGTATTGTGCTGATCATAGCCAACAATATTGAAGGCAACGACTTTTTTATACGCTCCAACGGTAACTCCGTAACAGCCGTAGCTGCCGATGACGGCGCGGGCGGCGGCGGTGGTGCCGGTGTGGTGCTGATCGATGCCGCCACGGTATCCTCTACCTTGAACGTGCAGGTGCACGGCGGTGATGGCGGCGACGTGGATAACAGCCTCGATGGCGTGAACTGCGTTGGTCCCGGCGGCGGTGGCTCCGGTGGTGTGTTATGGATGCCAGCGGCGGCGGTGCCCCCGGGGATCAACCTCGATGCAGGCGGCGGTGCTTCCGGTATCACGGTGGGAGAGGCTGCAGGTTCACCCTGTTTCAACTCTACCAATATGGCTACTGCCGGCAGCAACGGCGGCTTTGTAGGCGGCCTGGTATTACCCATCGCCGACCAGATTTATGTAGAACTTACGCTCGACATGATACCGGATGATGCGGTGGTATGTCAGGGCAATGAATTGTTCATGAGTGCAGTGGCTACCGGCACCGGTTCCGTGAGCTATCACTGGAACGACCCGGACAGCTCTACCACACCTGATGTGATCACCATCCCCGAAACAGATTTTACCTACACCGTGATCGTAGAGGATGACCTCGGCTGTTCGCTTATCGGCGAAGTGGTGGTTGACGTGATCGATACGGTAGAGATCACCGCTTTCCCGGATACCACCCTCGAACTGGGTAATTCCCTTACACTGTATTCCAATCTGGATGACACCTACACCTATTTGTGGTCGCCTGATTATAACATCGATGATGTGACTGCAGCCAATCCTGTGGTTACACCATACGAGACTACTACCTATTGCGTAACGGCTACGCATCCTACGGGCTGTGCGTCTACCGACTGCATCACGATACTGGTGGCTGCAGGCGTGGCTTTCCCGAATGCCTTTACGCCGAATGAGGATGGTATCAACGATATCTTCCGCATACCACCGGTGGCCAACCTGTGTGAGACCGTGGATTATTTCAAGGTATTCAACCGCTGGGGTGAAGTGGTGTATGACTATTTCGAGGTGACAGATTCGGAAGGCTGGGACGGTACGGTAAATGGTATCCCTCAGGAGATCGGCACTTATGTTTACCTCGTGCAGATGGTATGCGATGGCGAGGACCGCACCTACTCCGGTGCTGTGCATCTGCTGCGTTAAGCGAAGAGGGTTTACACCCGGCCGCATCACAATTATGCATATTGGTAATTATCACTAAAGCAATAGGGAGGCTGTCTCAAAAGGGCGGCCTTTTTTATGTGGTAATTGCTTATTTGCAAACTTGGTGTAATGTTCCGTATACAGTTGATCCTACTTTCGTCTTCGCAGATCTGCACGATACCTTTTCCCGCTGATCTGCGCAGATTGATTGTTGAATTATTTCTGCGCTCATCTGCGCGATCTGCGGGAAACCCGGCTGTCGAGCATAATACATCAGATATTCAAGTCCTTAGGATCGAATTATTAAGAAAAAAAAACGAGGCCCTCATTTAGAAAGCCTCATACTGTTCAGCCATTTATGGAATCAGCAACGTGATGGTGGTCACTTCTTCAATCCGTTGCGCACGAGCAGATCATGCAATGCGCCGGGCTCCATCTTTCCCAGGTCGCGTTCTGCATCGAGGTAGTCGATGGTGCCGTCGTAGGTGAATTGTATCCTGCGGGCGATACCGCCGTATTCTGGGGTTGCGATGTTCTGATAATTCTTGATACGTCCATTATCAAAATATTCGGCGCGCATGAGCATCTTTCCCTGTGCATCGTAATCTTTGATCACCTTGGGATGATCGGCGCTGTAATAACTTTTCCAGAGTCCGGTCTCGAGTCCGCCGGCATACATACCTTCTATCTGCACAACGCCGGAAGGATAGTAGAATTTCCAGGCGCCGTCGGCGATACCTTTTTCGAGATTGCCGTCGAAAATTTTTCTTTCCTTGTCATCATAAGCGGTGATGGCACCGGTATAGGGTTCGCCGTTGTAGGTGTAGATATCGGGCGGGAAATGCACGCGGTTCATGCTGTCATCATCCTGCATGGGGGAGAAGTTGAATCCGCCGCCGCTGCTGTTCTCCAGTTTTTCGGCCAGCAGTTTTCCTTCTGAGTCGTGGTCGGTATCGGTTTGTGAGCAGGCGCTCAGCCCGGCTGCAACGAGCAGCATGATCGCATATTTTTTCATGCCAACAATATTACGCGTTCTTTTTCAGAGTGATATGGGTGATCTCCGGCCATATGCCGAGGCGTCCCGGATAGCCAACCGTGCCCAGTCCGCGGTTCACGTACAGGTGGCGGTTCCCCGCGCTGTAAAGGCCGGCCCATTCGTCGTAAACGAGTTGGGAGGGCGACAGTCTGAATGCCGGTGTTTCTATACCCATCTGAAAGCCGTGGGTATGGCCGCTGAGGGTCAGGTGGGGGATCTTTTTATGGTCCAGTACTTTGGCTTTCCAGTGTGAAGGGTCGTGCGACAACAGGATGGTAAAAGCATTATCCGGAATACCTGAAAACGCTTTGTCCAGATCGCCGAACTTGGGGAAGTCGCCCTTGCCCCAGTTCTCCACGCCGGCGATATACAGGCGTTCACCATTTTTTTCGATGGAGCGGTGTTCGTTCAGCAGCAGCTGAAAGCCGATGGCGGGGTGGATGTTTTTTACGAGTCCGAGGTTGGCGTCTTTTTCCGCATCCGACTTCCATTTCACATAATCGCCGTAATCGTGATTGCCGAGGATGGAGAATTTTCCTGTTCCTGCATGAAATCCTTTGAGCAGGTCATACCAGTTATTCATTTCATCAGCGCGACTGTTCACGATGTCGCCGGTGAAGAACAGCACATCAGCGTTCAGGTTGTTCACCAGGGTCACCAGTTCGCGGATATGTGCGTCGGCAGCTTTATCCCACGAGCCCATATGCAGGTCGCTGATATGGGTGATGGTGAGTCCGTCGAATGCCTGCGGGAGGTCATCGAAGGACAGTGTTTCGCGGTGTATGGTGAACCGGTAGCGTCCGCTGATCATGCCGTACATGAAACCGGCAAACGGCAGCGCTCCGGCAAGCAGGGCCGTGCGGGAAATGAAGGTGCGGCGGCTGATCAGCACCGGGGTGCGGGTTTCCGGTGCGGCGGTGGCTTTGCGCTTTTTCAGGGTGGCCAGACTCAACGGAACACGCCAGGTGTCTTCCGCGATCAGCAGCAGCAAAGCGCTGAGCAGCTTGGCAAAGAGCAGCGAAACAAACACACCGAGGAAATACAGATTCAGCCGCGCCAGTGCCGGGTCCATATATTGCATGAGCAGAAACCCGGAAGAGGTGATGATGAACAACCCGATATTGACCGACCAGTATCGCCGCAGGGCTTTTTTCCGGTTTTTGGGAAAAGCGGTTTTAACGGCGCCGTGCAGGAACAGGTCCGGAGCAAAATAGAACAGCGCGGTAAAGCTGAGCCTGACGAGCAGGGAGATGAT
>DAIMYJ010000040.1:0-19203 GCA_036734545.1 Chitinophagales bacterium | reverse complement strand
CCGGAGCAAAATAGAACAGCGCGGTAAAGCTGAGCCTGACGAGCAGGGAGATGATAGTCATAGATGAAAATAGGTACTACAATGCGGGTCAAAAATAGTTTAATGGGGGAGTTGTGTGTGTTAAATGCGGTAAAAGGAACCTGCCTTTTTCAGAATTCGGTATAATTATCGCGATCAATTTAGGCAGGCAGGCACGGATCCCGAGTACTCGGGACGGATATAGACGGATTAGAACGGATTTTATTTCTTAATGAAAGTGGTTATGGCGTGTTGGGTATCAGCGCGGAGTGCAAGTTGGTAGGTGCCTGAGGGGAGTTGTGATATGGGAATGGCGGGTGAGGTGCTGAGGACGGTGCCCTGTTGACAAATACGTCCTGTGGTATCGATGATGGTGTAATCACAGGCAGGGTCTGACATCAGACCGGACAGATGCAGCGTGTGATCTGCCGGATTGGGGAACACGATTGGGGAAGCGGCGGGCACAGGATCGGCGATGCCGGTCTTGCCGAGGCAGTCGGCAACGGCTGCTGTATAGAGGATATCAAAAATATCTTCTTCGGCAGTATAGAAAGCAGAATGCGCGCCGGATGCATACGGATATCCGATACCATTGGTCATGAATATCAGTCCCCATTGCTCTGTCTGCTCGTAATACATATCGCTCACCAATCCGTAAGCCTCACCCGGATGCCCGGCAAGTGCGGATCCGGGGTAGATGATGTCGTTGTCGGCCGTATTGGTGAGCAGATGCAGGCCGAGTCCCCAGGAGCGGAATAATCCGCCGTAGTTGTTGCCATTGCCCGGACTGTATGTCCATTGCGGTGTTTCCATCTGTTGCACCGTTACGCTGTTGAGCACCGTAACGCCCGCATGTGTGCCATCGCTGAGGAAGAGTTGCATCAGGCGGCTGAGTTCCAACGCGGTGATGCGCAATCCGCCCTGCGGTGCGAAGAGCAAACCGTTCCATCCGGGTACATAGGCGCTGAGATCTATCGAGTCGGGCAATACACCGCCATAATTATCGGCCTGCGGTTGCCACACTGCACCGGAGCGGCGGTACAGAACAGCTAAGCGATCGACATCCGGCAGGTCATATACATTATAGCTGCCGGTGATACCTAAAGGTAACAGCACATGCTCCCGCATATACCGGTCGAATCGCTGTCCGGACACTTTTTCGATCAATCCTGCGATGATGCCGTAATTCAGATTGGAATAAAAAAAATAGGAGCCGGGTTCTTTGTTCAGGTAAGTATCGGCGGAATAATAGTCGCCTCCAAACTCCAACAACATGCGCATTTCCGGCGGCGCCGGGGTATCATAACTGTCGCCGATAAAATCCTCGTAAGTACTTCCATCCACGATTGAAGAAGTATGGGATAACAGCATGGCGGGTGTAATGGCGGCATCTGGATAATGAGGATTGACGATAGGATATCCGAATACATCGCTGATATTCGTATCCAATGCAATGAGACCGTCTTCCACCAGTTGCATCAAACCGATGGCCGTGATCGCTTTTGAAACGGAGGCAATGCGAAAATAAGTGGAGTCGGTGACCGGAATATCGCGCGCCCTGTCGGCCGTGCCATAATGACCGGAGAACACCACACTGTCGTTGCACACCACCACCGCACTCATGCCTACCATATCGTAGGTGTCCATATACGCGGATATCAGACTGTCGGTAGATTGTGCGTGCACATGGATGTGCATATAGCAGAACACAAAGCCTATCAGCGCGGGACGCATGCGGGAATTAAATTTTGTGAAGAGGTTGGTCAGCCGTATAAAGATACCCAAATTTGCAGCAAAGCAACCACATGACGGACTGGATCAAACCGCAGCAGGATACTTATCTCCCGTATCAATCGGCCTATATCGCCCTGGTGCCGGAGGGCGACCTTATGGAACAATTGCGCAGGCAAAAGCAACATACACTGCAATTGTTTTCCGGCCTCACGGCAGAGCAGTTGGCCTATCGGTACGCCGAAGATAAATGGCGCGTGCAGGAGGTACTGCAGCACCTGATCGACTGCGAGCGAATTCTGTGTTATCGCGCGCTGCGATTTGCGCGCAAGGACTCCACGCCGTTGCCCGGATTTGAAGAGGACTGGTATGTAACACATTCGGACGCCATGGAACGATCTATCAATGAAATGCTGGAAGAGTATGCAGCAGTGCGCGATGCTTCCATTGCGCTGTTCAGGTCATTCACGCCCGCCATGCGCACATTGACCGGCACGGCCAACAATGGGCAGTTCACGGTGAATACCATGCCTTTTCTGGTGTCGGGACATGAATTGCATCACCTGCGTATTTTGAAAGAACGATATCAGATCGGTTAACATTTAAAAGATCACAGCATGTTCATACCCGGCAGTTTTCGCATGACAGAGCAGGAGGAGATCACCCGCTTCATGCAGGCACATCCTTTTGCCATCATTGTGAGTCATTCCGATGCCGGGTTCGCCGCCACGCATACGCCGGTAGAACTGGAAAGCGATGCGGAAGGCAGGCCGCTGATACGCACACATATTGCGCGCGCCAACCAACAATGGAAAGCGCTGGAGGCAGGTGCAGAGGCCATGGTGATCTTTCAGGGACCGCATGCCTATATCAGCTCTTCATGGTACGATCATGTGAATGTGCCCACCTGGAATTATCTCGCCGTGCATGTATATGGCAAAGTGCGCATCCTGTCGCAGGAGGAAGCGCTGAACATGCTGCATCGTTTGGTGAGCAGGTATGAACAGCAGCCCGGACATCGTTTTGCCATCGACCAGATGTCGCCCGAAGACCTGCACGCACACCTGCAGGCGCTCGTCGCGTTCGAGATCACTGTCGACAGGGTGGATGCCAAAGCCAAACTCAGCCAGAACCGCGACCTGCACAATTATGACCGCATCATCGATGCTCTCGCCAAACGCGAGGATGCAGACAGCAGGCAAATTCGCGAAGAAATGCTGAAACGCCGTGATCGAATTAAATAAATGGTATTTTTAGTGCGATACTCAGAACATGTCAACTACAGGTAACTACGAACAACTGCTCGCGAACAACCGCAATTGGGTAGACGCACAACTGGCGGAAGATCCCGAATATTTCCATCGCCTGTCCAAAGGACAGCATCCGCCATTTCTGTATATCGGCTGCAGCGACAGTCGACTCCCCATCGACCTGTTCACCGGCGCTGAACCGGGACGCATCTTCATCCACCGTAATGTAGCCAATCAGGTGTTCCTGAACGATATGAATTTATTGTCGGTACTGGAATATTCAGTGAAGGTGTTGAAAGTGGAGCATGTGATCGTTTGCGGACATTACGGCTGTGGTGGTGTGATGGCAGCGTATCAGGGTACCACCATGAACATCGTGGAGAACTGGACCATGAATATCCGCGATATTGCCATGGAACACAAAAAGGAACTCGATGCTATTGAGGATCTTGGCCTGCGGCTCAACAGATTGTCAGAGCTCAACGTGATCCGTCAGGTGCGTCAGTTGTGTAAGACTTCGATATTGCATGATGCCTTCAGTTCCGGTACTTATCCGAAGCTGCACGGATGGGTGCTCGATATTTCTTCGGGACTCATCAATGAGCTGCCGCTGCCGGTGGAGGAATGGAAGGAATACGGATTACTGCCTGCAGAATATCAGGTGTAGATCATTGCTCACATCACCGTAATTACAAATTACTCTTCAAGGCGTTCGCCTTCATGGCGTGCCTTATCCTTGTCGTATGCTTTGATGATCATTTTCACGAGGCGGTGACGCACCACATCATGTTCATTCAGGAATATCGTTCCAATGCCGTCGATATCTTTCAGGATACGCAGCGAAGTGAATAATCCGGATTGTTGATTGCGGGGCAGGTCTATTTGTGTAAGGTCGCCGGTGATGATACATTTGGCGCTGGGGCCCAGTCGCGTGAGGAACATTTTCAGCTGTGCAGCGGTGGCATTTTGTGCTTCATCGAGGATGATGAAGGCGTGGTCGAGTGTGCGGCCGCGCATAAAAGCCAGCGGTGCGATCTCGATCACGCGGTTCTGCATATAGAGATTCAGCTTTTCGATGGGCAGCATGTCATCCAGTGCATCATACAAGGGCCGCAGGTAAGGGTCTATCTTCTCCTTTAGGTCGCCCGGCAGGAAGCCGAGGTTTTCGCCCGCCTCTACGGCAGGGCGGGTGAGGATGATGCGTTTCACCATTTTTTCCTTCAGCGCCTTCACGGCCAGTGCAACGGCGGTATATGTTTTTCCGGTACCGGCAGGGCCGATGGCAAAAACGATATCGTTGGTAGCAGCCAGCGTAACCATTTTTTTCTGGTTGGGTGTACGGGCGCGCACGAGGTATCCCTGCGGGCCATGTACGATCACGTCTTCCGGCATTTCAGGCAGGTCGGTAAGCTCCTGCTCCGGCACGCCGAACAACATGCTCTGCAGATTGCTGTCGGAAATGGCATGGAATTTTTCCAGATGGGCAATGACCATCTCGATGCGGGCACGGAACTCCTCCACATCTTTTTCATTTCCCCGCACCTTCAACTCGCTGCCTCTGGCCGATATGTTCAGGAATGGAAAGGTCTTCTTGATGATGCCCAGGCGGGCGTTGTGTATACCATAGAAGTCAATCGGGCGAATGCCGTCTAAAGGGATGGATACTTCAATCAATTTTATTGGTAATTTTGTCCTTATTGCAAATGTACTGCATTTGACCTAACCAGCCTCCACTTTTTTACTGCCTATGCCCATAGTTACCCTTACTTCCGATCTTGGTGTAAAGGACTATTACGCGGCAGTATTGAAGGGTAAGTTGCTCTCCGGTGTGCCTGCGGCGCAGGTCATCGACATCTCGCACGAGATAGCACCGTTCAACATTCAGGAGGCGGCCTTCGTGATGCGCAATGCCTGCTTTTACTTCCCGCCCGGCACCGTGCACCTGGTGAGCGTGCACGCCGAATCCCGCAACCCGGTGAAGGCCGTTGCGCTGCGCTATCGCGGACATTTTTTTGTGGGGATGGACAACGGCCTCTTCAGCCTCATGATCGATGATCACCCGGAGGAAGTGGTGGAGCTACCCCAGCCGGCCGCGCTCATCACCAGCTTCATGGCCAAAGACCTGCTCGCCGACGCTGCGGTGAAACTGATGCAGGGCGCTGCACTCACAGCCATCGGCCAACCCCTCGGCGCACTCGAAACGCGCACCTACCTGCGCCCGCCCGACAACCCGCACCTCATCCGTGCCAATATCGTTTACATAGACCACTTCGGGAACCTCATCACCAATATCACCCGCGAACGCTTTGAACGGCTGCGGGCCGGACGATCATTCGTGATCAACTACAAGCGCAACGAAGAGATCCGCGATATCAGCGGTACCTATCAGGATGTGCCCGAAGGTGAAAAACTGTGCCTGTTCAACTCGGCCGGCTATCTGGAGATCGCCATACACAAAGGAAATGCCAGCCAGTTATTAGGTTTACATCTCGATAACACCATACAAATAGAATTCGAATGATCATCCGTCTCGTGAAAATGACCTTTGAACCCTCGGGGGTCGACACCTTCATCCGGATATTCTCCGGTGCACAGAACAAGATAGAAGCATTTCCCGGATGCAAAGGCGTGGACCTCACACGCGATGTGCTGCAGCCGAATATATTTATCACCATCAGCATCTGGGAAAATGTGGCCGCCCTCGACCACTATCGCAATTCTGAATTATTCAAGACCACCTGGGCGCAAACGAAATTGCTGTTCAGCGAACGCCCCGATGCATGGTCAGTGGAAAAGCTCATGTAAATGATCCTGCAACAAAATACTTATCCCGTTCATATCGATGCTTCTCCCGCCGAAGCCTTTGGCGCATGGCTGCAGCAGCGTGCGTATGATCAGGTATTTATTTTGTGCGATACACATACGGAAGCCGACTGCTATCCGCTCATCGCCGATGTGCTGCCCGATCATGTGTGCATCACCATTCCGCCGGGCGAAGAGAATAAGAATATTTATACCTGCCTCGCCATCTGGGAAGAATTATCCAACAACCTCGCTACACGCAACAGCGTACTCATTAATCTGGGCGGCGGTGTGATCGGCGACATGGGTGGATTTTCTGCGGCCACCTTCAAGCGCGGTTTTGATTTCGTGCAGATGCCTACCACTTTATTGTCGCAGGTAGATGCGAGTGTGGGCGGCAAGCTGGGCATCGATCTGCAGGAGATCAAAAATCTCATCGGCGTTTTCCGCGATCCGGCGGCGGTATTCATCGGCACCGATTTTTTGCAGACACTTCCGCACCGGCAACTGCGCAGCGGATTTGCAGAAGTGCTGAAGCACGGTCTCATCCGCGATGCTGCCTATTGGGCACAGGTGTCTGCCATCGATCTGCAATCACCATCCGCATGGACCGACATCATCGCGCGTTCAGTGCAGATAAAAAGTGATGTGGTGGAACGCGATCCGCATGAATCAGGCCTGCGCAAGATCCTCAACTTCGGCCATACCATCGGCCACGCCGTAGAAACCTGGTCGCTCCGCCACGACGCGGATCCGCTGCTGCACGGCGAGGCGATAGCGGTAGGCATGATCTGCGAAGCGGCATTGTCGCATGCAGCACTGGGATTGCCGAAAGCGGATCTGGAGGAAATGACCAACGCGTGTATGGGGTATTTTGAACACTATCCGCTGGATCGTATAGATCCGGAAGAACTGCTCCTCATCATGCAGCAGGATAAAAAGAACAGCCATGGCGTGATACAATTCAGTTTGTTGCGCAGCATCGGCGATTGTGCATATGATATTTCGGTGACCGACGCACAGATACGGGAGGCGTTGGATTTTTATAACGGCTTGTAATGAAGATGATCGTAACGGCACCGCCGCAGCCTATACGCGGCACCATCACCCTCGAAGGTTCAAAGAGCATCAGCAACCGCCTGCTCATCATGCAGGCCTTGTGCCCGGGGGGATTTGAGATACACAATCTTTCTCCTTCCGAAGATACCACCACGCTGCGCCACCTGTTGCAGGAAATGCCTGCCATCAGCGATGTGGGTGCAGCAGGTACCACCATGCGTTTCCTCACCGCATTATACAGCATCACCGAAGGTGAACGCATCCTCACCGGCAGCGCGCGCATGCAGCAACGCCCTATCGGCATTTTAGTACAGGCCTTACAGCGCCTCGGCGCCGATATCACCCACCTCGAGCGCGACGGCTATCCGCCGGTGCGCATCCGCGGTAAACGCATCAAGGGCGGAGAGGTGCGCATTCGCGCTGATGTGAGTTCGCAATATATCTCTGCCCTCATGATGATAGGCCCTGCGCTCGAACGCGGATTGAAACTGCATCTCGACGGCAAGGTGGCATCGTTCCCATATATCCGCATGACCTTAAAGACCATGCAGGAACTCGGCATCGACTGCAGCATCGAAGGCCAGACCATCGTCATCGCCCCCGGCGCTTATGTGCCCAAACCCATGCAGGCCGAAAGCGACTGGAGTGCGGCTTCATATCATTACAGCCTCTGCGCATTATCGCCGGATGCACAATTGCGCATCCGCGGATTGTTTGCCGATAGTTTGCAGGGCGACAGCATTTTACCGGAGATATATGAACGCCTCGGTGTGCATACACACTTCGAGGATGGCGATATGATACTGCGACAAACAGGCGAGCGGGCAGCACAGTTGGATGTTGACTACAGTGATTGTCCCGACATCGCACAGACCGTTGCCGTTACCTGTGCCGCCCTCGGCGTGCCGGCGCGGTTCACCGGTGTTGAAAGTCTGCGCATCAAAGAGACGGATCGCACCGCAGCCCTGCAAACGGAGCTGCAGAAATTCGGTGTGCGCTTCCACGAATCGGCACCGGGTGTATGGTCACTGGAAGGTAAGGCCGCGGCTTCAGAAAGACAGCAGATCGCCACCTATGAGGATCATCGCATGGCCATGAGCTTTGCACCGCTGGCGCTCGCTGCGGGCAGCATTGCCATCGAAGAGCCGATGGTGGTCAGAAAATCCTATCCGTCGTTCTGGTACGATATGGCGCGCCTTGGATTTGCGCTATCAGAATAATGATAGTGTTAAGGATCAGCGCAGGTCTTCCATGGACCTGGGTCGCTCATCATACTTCCACGAAAAATTGCGGAGCTGATATTCATTCAGGCGGATGTCTTCCATCGGCGTGAACGAACTGTCGGGCGCATTGCGGAAAGCGATGCGGTGGAATTTTCTGTCGTTGAGATAAATATCGATCTCACTGCAGAATAATTTATTCACGCCGATATACCGGCCGGCTTCATCCTTGCCGAAGTACACACTTTCTCCATTACCGGCGGCATGTATCTTTTTGAGGTCGTTGTCGGAAAAATACCCGTAAATATTCCGGCCCTTGATCTGGTTGTAGATCAGGCTGTCGTCTTCATTGATGATGAATCCGTTCGAATACAACTGCACCTCGCGCAATTGTTTGTTGCGCATAAGCATGTGTATCGTGTCGGCGGTGAATTGCGTGCTGTCGCTCCACATCACGGGCAGGCCGTACATGCGCAGTGTAGAGTCAGCATCACTGTAACTGAGAGAGTCACACAGGCCCTGCAGGTCGCTTTTGTAGATGCGCACGTTGCGGAATACCTGCATGGTGCGCAATCCCATGCTGTCCTGCCCGGTGCGAATGGTATCGCCGCCGATGAACAGGGTGTCGGTATCCATGATATAACCCGCGATGGATCCGCTGGTAGAAAAGATCGTGTTGCGGATCTCATCGTATTCGGCAATGTCGCTATATTGCAGCACCTGCTGCGCTGTATCGCGGAAGGCGATATTGCCGAAGGCCTTGCCGATACCTGTTTCGCGATTGTAATAAATGCTGTCGGCGATCAGCTGCTGCGGAGGGTTGTCCAGGCGCACGGATTCATGGAACACCGCGATGCCGCTGTTGGTCTCGTAAAAGCCTTTGTTGCAATACACGGTGCTTTCGGCATTCTTTATGACCGTCGGGCCGTGGAAGTAGGCCTTTTCCTGTGCGGTATTGTATTGCAGGGTGTCTGCTTCGAGGGTATATTTCGGGTGTGTGAGGAGCACCTCATTCCGGAAGAAGGCGTCATTGCTCTGCGCGAAATAATAACCGAGTTCACTGGTGAGCACTGCTTCGCCATCGGTCACCTTGCCGCCGTTCACATATGTGGCGATGCGCGTGTTCATGTCGTAGCGCAGGTCGTTGGTGGTGAGGGTCATGGAATTATCGGTGAGCCGCACATTGCCGTATATCCTTGCCATGCGTGTGTTGCCGTCGTAAATGGCGCTGTCGCCATACACATGCACACTGTCGGCCTGATTCAGATGCACATGCCCGTATATCTTGGCGATATTCTCTGTTTTGAAGAGCAGGGCGCTGTCGCAATACAAGGTAAGGTTGCGCTGCACCAGCACCACATTATGCATGAGGCGGTTAATGCTCACATTGCGCTTCTGGATGATCTCCAGGTAGTCGGCATTGCGGATCTCAATACGGCTGCTATCGGATTGGGCATAGGCGTTGTGTCCGAAGGTGCAGGCACAAACGAACAACAGGAGCACAAGGCGTATGGTAAAGGATGCACGCATGCCTGTTTTACATGCCAATTATTTGCCAAATAATTTCAGGCGTATCTCCGGATTCTTGCCAAAGGCATCCAGCACGGAGTCGAGGGTGCCCAGTGTTTGTGTGAGTTCCATGTACAGTTGCTGATCGTTCACGAGCATGCCCATGGTGCCGTCGCCCGCGTTGATCTTGGAGGAAATACTGTTGATGTTATCGGCCGCCCGCTGAAATTCGATGGCCAGCGATTGAAATTCTACCGACTTCAGGGAGTCGCTGATGATGCGCAGATTGGTCACGATGCTTTGCATCTCTTCCTCGCTTTCGCTCACTTTCTGGGTGAATCCGCTCACATCGGAAATGATATTCTCTATGTTCCCTTCTTCTTTTACCAGCAGGGCGTTCACGCGCTCGGCAGAATTATTGAAGGATTCGAGAGTGGTTTTGATGCTGCCCATGCTTTTGGCGAAATCGTTCTGCACCTGCTCCGTGAAGATGCCGCGCAATACATTGATGGCGGTATCCATGGAGCTGAGCATGGTCTTCACCTTGTCGGTGATGGGTTTGAATTCCTGACTGATGGTATTGGCCAGATCGGTTTCGATCTCGCCGCGCAGTACACTGCCCGGCTGCACGGAATTGGTACTGGTGCCGAGGAACAGCTGCACATATTTTTCTCCCATGAGGTTACCGCGGATGAGCGCGTAGCTGTCGTCGGGAATACGGATCTTCTGTTCAAAATTGAGGGTCACATCCACACCGCTCTGGTCTTCCTGCAGGTCTACCGCTTTCACGCGGCCAACGGAAAGCCCGTCGATGATCACCGGGTCGCCTACCAGCAGGCCGCCGGAATTCGGGTATTGCACGAAATAATCGGTGCCCTTGTTGAATACGTTGATCCCTTTCAGATAGTTGAAACCGATGAACAGCAGCACGATGCCCACCGCTGCCAGTATACCTACTTTCGATTCATTCGAAACTTTCAAGTTACCTGATTTTAAGGGCTAAGTTACGCAATGTTTATGATGTGCCGTTTGGCTTACTTGCCCGCAGTAAGCGCCCTGGCCTCATCCACGCTGATGCGTTTGCCGTCTTTCATGGCCACCACGAAGGCATCCTTATACCCGGCATTGCGCGCAAGCTGCTGCTTTTTGGTGGCCTCGTCGAGTGTGGTATAGGGGCCCAAGCGGTATTTATACAAACCGTTCTCCGTCACATAGGTGATGTTCTCCGGTTTCAGCGATTCGAATTTAGTGGCCGACACGGTGGTTTCTGCTGTATAGAACTGCACACTGAAACTGAGTCCCTGGCTGCTCGTTGCGGGTGTTTGTGCAACAGGCTGCGGATCGGGTGCAGGCTCCTTGTCTACACTTTGAGATAATTCCTGCGCCTTGGCATCGCTGATCTTACCGGCATTATTCTCCATGTCGTTCTTGTAATCGCGGAAGGCATAGAAAATACTTTCTGCCACAGCGGTTTGTCCGGCATCAGAAGCGAGGAATTTTTCTTCGTTGGGGTTGGTGAGGAATCCGGTCTCGATCAGCACACTCGGCATGGCGGTTTTCCAAAGCACGAGGAAACCGGCCTGTTTTACACCGCGGCTGCTGCGCTTCGCGTGGTTCTTCATGTATTTTTCCACGGAGGAAGCGAACAGGATGCTCTGCTCCATGAAGGCGTGCTGATTCAGCGAGAAGATGATATGCGAAGCAGGATCGTTGGGATTGAAGCCGTCATAATTCTGCTTGTAATCACTTTCCAGCAGGATCACCTCGTTCTCGCGTTTAGCTACGTTGAGGTTAGCTTCCGTTTTATGCAAACCCATCACATACGTTTCAGTGCCATAGGGTGAACTGGAAGGATTGGCATTGCAATGGATGCAAATGAACAGGTCGGCATTGTTGCGGTTCGCGATGGCTGCCCGCTCGTATAATTCGATGAATACATCCGTTTTGCGTGTGTATACCACCTTTACATCCGGGTAGTTCTTTTCGATGAGTTCGCCAAGCTTCAGCGACATTTTGAGCGCCAGCGTCTTTTCATTGCTGGAGGCACCCGAACATCCGTGGTCATGACCGCCGTGACCGGCATCGATCACCACGGTTTTGAGCTTATACGCGGAAGGTTGTGCTGGTTCCGGGGTATGGAAAGCGCAAACCACCAGCCATACACAGCCTGCAACAAGGGTAACCCACCCTGTTTTACCCACCCTTTTTTTCATAATTTCCATAGCTTTGCACAATAATTGCTGTCCTTCAGGCTTTTACTGATAAAACTATTCCAAAGTTACCCGTGTTGCGAAAATTCCTGCTTATAACGTTGCTCGTATGCGGGTATGGTATTCATTTGCAGGCAAAAAGTGCACCATTTGTATATTTTTCTGCGCAGTCCCAACAGCTTGATGTGGACACTGCCTTCCAGATGCAGCCGGATACCGTGCCGCTGACGGCAGATTCCCTGGCGGTGGACAGCCTGTTGCTCAACGGCAAGGATCTGTGGTATGCCGTGTCGCCCGATGCACTGGATGCCCTGATCACGTATAAGGGGGTCGACAGCATCATTTACGACCTGGATTCGGGAAAGACCTATATCTACGCTAAGGGCGAGATCACCTATGGCACCTTTTACCTGAAGGCCGATTTCATCGAATTCGACTGGGACGCCAAAACGATCTGTGCACAGCAGATCACCGACAGCACCGGTAAGCCGGGAGAACTGGTCTATTTCCGCGATGGCGATGAAGAGTTCAACGCAGAGTCGATGTGTTACAATTTCGGCACAAGGAAAGGCAAGATCCATTATTTCCGCGCTCAGGAAGGGGAGGGATATATCGCAGTGCAGGATGCCAAAAAAATTGAGGATGATTCCTACTTCGGTGATCACCTCAGTTATACCACCTGCGAACTCGACCATCCGCATTTTTATATCGCCGCACGCAAAGCGAAAGTGCAACCGCAGGTGATCGCGGTGACCGGTCCGGCCAATCTCGTGATCGCCGATGTGCCCACACCTTTGTTTTTACCGTTCGGGATATTTCCGATCAAACGCGGACAAACATCCGGCATCCTGTTACCGCAATACGGTAACCATATTTCGCAGGGTTTCTTTTTGCGCAATGGCGGTTATTATTTTGCGCTGAGCGATTATTACGATCTGATGCTCACCGGCGATATTTATTCGGGTGGCAGCTGGGGATTGCATACCATGTCGCGCTATGCGCTGAAGTATAAATTCACCGGCTCGCTGGGCTTTGATTATTCTGTGAACAAATTCGGATTGCCCTTCGATCCGGCGTATAGTGAGAACAAGGGATTTTTTGTGCGCTGGTCGCATAGCCAGGACCCGAAAACGCTGCCGAACAATAAATTCAGCGCCAGTGTGAACCTCGGCTCCACAAATTATCTGCAGAACAACAGCTTCAACTCCAGCTATCTTACCAATCAGCTGAACTCTACGGTTTCCTACAACCGTACCTTCCCGAATTCGCCATTCAATTTTTCGGCATCGATGCGCCACAGCCAGAACCTGAGTACCAGCACGGTGAACGCGGCGTTGCCGGAAGCGCAGTTCAACATGAGCAGGATATATCCCTTTAAGGAACTCACCGATAATACCAATAGTTTTCTGTACCAGTTCGGTGTCACCTATGCCATGAATATGCAGAACTCGGTGGTCACACCGGATTCGCTGTTCTTCACGCAGGAGATGCTCGACGACATGCGCTCGGGATTCAGCCATAAGGTGACCGCTGCGGCGCCGGTGAAAGTGCTGAAGTATTTCACTTTTAGTCCGTATGCCAACTACACCGAGAACTGGTATTTTGAAACGATACGGAAGCGCTACGATCCATATACGGTGACCGACACCATTCAAACCGCTAACGGCGAAGACAGTATCATTACCACCGAGTATCTGGTGCAGACCGATACCATCAACGCCTTCCGCGCCGCCCGCTTTTACAGCATGGGTACCAGCATGACCACGAAGATCTATTCGCTGGCACAATTCAACGGTAAGCTGAAAGCGATCAGGCACGTGATGACACCTACCTTGTCCTTCAATTACACACCCGATTTCGGTGATCCGCAGTACGGTTATTACGGTGAATATTATCCCACACCATCGAATGAGGGCCCCACACAATACAGCATTTTTGAAGGCGGCATTTACAGCGGGCCCGGCCGCGGTGAGATCGGGAGTATCGGCCTGAACATCGCCAATACCCTGGAGATCAAAGTATTCTCGAAGAAAGATTCGGTGAAGAATGAAAAGAAGATCCGTCTCATCGAGAACTTCAGTGTGAGCGGTTCCTATAATCTGGCGGCCGATTCACTGAATTTCAGCGACCTCGGATTCAGCGCCTATACGACCATCGCTAAGAAAGTGCGCATCAACCTGTCGGGCAGTTTCGATCCGTATGTGCTTGACAGTCTCGGCAGGACCGTGAATCAGTTTGAATGGAATGTGAACAGACGCCCGGGCCGTTTCAATGGCGGTAACCTTGCCCTGAGTACTGATTTCCAGTCGCTCAGAAATGAGAACCCCTCTATGCTTACCAATGCAGGTACGGAGGAAGAGCGCGAGATGGTGTGGAATAATCCGCAGGACTATATCGACTTCACCACACCCTGGAATCTGGCACTGAGTTATAACCTGCGGGTGACCAATGATCCTACCATTGACGGGCGCGACAGTTTATTCACCACACAAACGATGAATTTCTCCGGCGATATCGCCGTTACGCCGAACTGGAAAGTGCAGATGACCAGCGGTTATGATTTTCAATTGAAGGACTTTACGTTCACCAGTATCAATATTTACCGCGATCTGCATTGCTGGCAGATGAGTTTTCAGTGGATACCATTTGGTGTCCGCCAGAGTTATATCTTCAATATCAACGTAAAGGCCGGTGTGCTGCAGGACCTGAAGCTTACACGGCGTAAGGACTGGACTGAATATTGATGATGCAGCGGTCTGCCGCACCTCTTTCTACGATCATTTGATCACTACAAATCTTCCCTGTTGAATATCACCGGTATCGGTATTTTTTACCGTGAACAGATATATACCCTGCGTGATGGCCTGTTCGCTTTCGCTGAGGATATCCCAGGCATGCTCACCGCCGCTGAACACACGGTCATCGGCATTGCCCGCATAGGTAGAGAACCAGTCGATATCACTGCCGTTATAAGTGGAACTGTTGTGCTGTAAAGTAGCCACCACATCGCCGGCAATGGTCAGGATAGTGATGGTGCAGTTGGCTGGCAGGTTGTAAAAGATCAGTTTGCGTGTGGTTTGTGTGCTGCCATCCCATGCTGCCTGCAGTGCATAGGGATTAGGATAGACGCCTACCGTGGACTCTGCATCCGCAGAAGCGGCGGTACCCGGAAACACATGCACGGCATTTTCTACGAAAGAGGACTCCAGACTTTCGATGTTCAGGTCCTCATCACCACGGTCGAATGCGGTCAGTACGATCAGGTATTGCCAGCCGTTGAGCACCTGGTCAATGGTGTATTTGTAATAGAAGGTATCGGCATCTATGATCTCGGGTGTGGTGAGGGCTACGCCGGTGAATCCGTTATTATAACCTATACTGTTACCGGCGATATCCCATTGCCCGATCAGGTTGGCATCGCCCAGCATATTGAGATCGAAATCATCGCCCACCTGTGTGCGGTATAAACGGTAACCTTCAAAATCGAGTTCTTTGGAGATGGGATCAACAGAGGCTTCTGCGCGGTTATCCCAGTAAATTTCCACTGTGCGGTCGCCGGCGATGACCTTCATTTTTGGTGTGGCCGGCGGTTCGGGGAGGATGTAGCGGTCGAGGATATCATCGGCATCCAGATCCTCACCTTCATCCAGCAGACCATTCTCATTTTGATCCTCACCCAGATAGGTGCGGCGCGACCAGCTGAGGTTTTCGGCCAGTTCGGCCTGTGCTTCAGGGGTGTCCATTTCCACGCCGTTGGTGCCGCCATTTTCTATCTGCTTGGCACATACGGCAGCAAACACCACGTTAAACGATTCACCCGGTTCAACGGATATCATCGGGCCGGCAGAAAGTAAATTGGTGAGGCCTCCGGTAGTAGATGGGTCTTTTAAAAATTCAACGATATCCGGGTCCACGTAGTTCAGTCCCGTGCGCAGTTTATCATAGCGCTCCACATCATCAGCCGGCGCATTATAAGGCGGTGTAGCGGTGGAGTTGAAGATCCAGAAATTACTGTTCACCTCAGCAGCAGGATAACCGGCAGCCGTGAGGTTGTCGTTGTTGTTCGGGTGAATGAACTGATCGCGCCATTCGATGCCGAGGAACTGAAAAGCGCCGTAAGAATTTGTGAAGCCGGGATCACCATCTACGTCGAAGGCGTAATTCGTGTAGTAATCGCCAAGATAACCATAGCCGCCGTGACTGAAGAACGCCGAACCGAAGTCCGTACTCACATTCACATTGCGCACCACCAGGTCGTTCCACAAACCGCAGAAAACGCTATCCCAGGTGTTGTCAGAAGTATTAGTGACGCGGTAATTCAACAAAACAAAATAATCGGCGAAAGAATAATTCCACGCATAGGCTTCCAGGTGCACATCTGCATATAAAGGTTGCAGGTGTTCACTGATGGTGATGGCTGTGCCGGGAACGATCACATTTTTATCGCTGATGTCGATCAGTACATCCTGATGCGAGATCGCCTCGAAATTGAAATAATCACTGGAGGTAAGGGTACTGCGCTGCACAATGGTATTGCCGATCTCGGCGGTGAATTCAAAACCGGCCAGTCCGGTCGTATAACCGCTGGCAGCATCCTTCGCTGAGGTGGATACCAGATATTGCCCATCCACCAGCGCGCCGATCCAGAACCCTGCTTCGAACAGGTGCTCGATACCGGAGTTGATGGGATATTCCATAGAAGGATCGCCGGTAGGCGTATTGCGCACATCCGGTCGACCGATGGTACCGGCATTGGTCACATACATGCCCATGTTGCCGATATTGATCACCTCCTGATCAAAGGAGGCCTGAGCCGCAACAGACAGTGTCAGGCAGGTGCCGAGGAAAACGGACAGGAGGCGGTGCATGGGGCAAAATTATAGGTTCTGACGCAATATGACCCATACCCGGGAGCGGTGGACACGGTCATTTCTTTCATGGTCGCCATTGACTACATTTGCAGCAATGAAGAAGTATATCTGCATCCATGGGCATTTTTATCAGCCGCCCAGGGAGAATGCCTGGTTGGAAGTGATCGAGCAGCAGCCCTCAGCCCATCCTTTTCACGACTGGAACGAGCGCATCAATGCCGAATGTTACGGGCCGAATGCAGCGTCCCGCATCCTCAATGATGAGCAGCGCATCATCGATATCGTCAACAACTACGCACAGATCAGCTTTAACATCGGACCTACACTGATGAGCTGGATCGCCACGCATGATCCGGACACCTATCGCGGTATCGTGCATGCCGATCAGGAGAGTATACAGAAGCACAACGGCCATGGCAACGCCATCGCTCAGGTATATAACCATATCATCATGCCGCTGGCATCCGAGCGTGATAAAGAAACGCAGGTGCTCTGGGGTATTGCCGATTTCGTGCACCGATTCGGCCGCTCGCCGGAAGGCATGTGGCTGGCAGAAACAGCGGTAGACACTGCAACGCTCGACATGCTGGCACGCCATGGCATACGCTATACCATCCTCGCGCCGCGACAGGCAAAAGCGATCCGCGGCTTGCATGAGGAGCATTGGTCAACAGTGGAGGAACACACTATCGATACCACACGTCCCTATCAGGTGCGCTTGCCTTCGGGCAGGAGCATCGCCGTATTTTTTTATAATGGCCGTATCTCGCGCGAAGTGGCTTTTACCGGTTTGTTGAATTCCGGAAAATTATTTGCTGATGCGTTATCCGGCGCTGTGGAGCATGCCGATCATCCGCCGCTCATCCACATCGCTACCGACGGTGAGTCCTATGGGCATCATCATTATCGCGGTGATATGGCGCTGGCCTCCTGCCTCGATCATCTGCGCAAAGACCCCGAGGTGGAGTTGACGAATTATGGTCAGTATCTCGCTAAGTTCCCACCGCAGTACGAAGCTATGATCCACGAGAACAGCTCATGGAGTTGCGTGCATGGCGTGGAACGCTGGCGCAGTAATTGCGGATGCACCGACGGCGGCAATCCCGGCTTCCATCAGAAATGGCGTGAGCCCCTGCGCAATGCGCTGAACTGGTTGAAGGAACAGGCCGATCTCATCTTCGAACAGGAAGTGGTAGCCTTTACCAATGATCCGTGGAATCTGCGCAACAGCTATATCACCGTGGTGTTGCACCGCAATGAGGAAACCATCGATCAATTCCTGAAAAGTTGCTGCAGTCGATCGTTATCGCAGGAAGAAAAGATACGCGTGATCCGCCTGCTGGAAATGCAACGGCATGCCATGCTCATGTTCACCAGCTGCGGATGGTTCTTTGATGAAGTGAGCCGTATCGAGACCAAACAGATATTGCAGTACGCCGACCGCGTCATCCAGATCGCCGAGCATGAGACGCATGCGCGCTTCTATGATCATTTCATGCAACTGCTTGCGCTCACACCCTCCAACATCGAACAATACGGAACAGCGGCAGGACTCTACCGCACAGAGATACGCCCGCAGCGGCTCACCCTTACCAAAGTGGGTTTGCACCACGCGGTGCTCAGTCTGTTTGAGAACACCCTGCATACCGGTTTCAAATTGAATTATCACATTGAAGCCGACCTCTTTGAAAAATTGATCTCCGGTGATCTGGTGCTGGCAGCCGGCGCCATACGCCTGAGCAGTACGTTCACCTATGCCTCTGAGCGATTGTATTTCGCCGGGCTGTATCTGGGCAAGCATCACGTGCTCGGCGGTTATGCAGAAGAGATGGACCCTGATGCATTCGAAGAATTATTCCTCAATCTCCGCGAAGCCTTCCGCAGAAGTGATATCAGCGATATGTCGCTGCTCATCCACAACGCCTTCGGGAAACAGCGATTCACACTCGATGATGTATTTCCCGATGAACGTGAGAAACTGATCGCCCGCATGCTCAGTCGCGATATGGAGGCCGCCGAAGAAAGTTACCGCGCGGTGTACGAGCGCACCTATACGCTGGTGAATATGCTGCGACAGCAAAAGAAACATATTCCGGAACTCCTGCTCGACAATACCAACGTAGTGATCAATGCCGATCTGAAGCGCTGGTTCACCGATGGCAGCGAGGATGTATACCGACTCGAGCAACTGGTGAATACCGCCCGTGCATGGAAGTTGGAACTGGACATGCCCACACTGGGTCTCGTTTCTGCCGCCCGCCTGTACACTATGGTGGATGCGCTGGCGGTGACACCCTACGATCTGAATCATCTGGATATCATCAGTAAAGTGCTTATCCGCCTGAATGAGCTGGATGTAAAATTCCGCCTGTGGAAAATTCAGAATCGGTATTTCCGCATCGGAAAAGAACATATCGGCAACAAAACCTTCATGCGCAACCTCGGTGAAGAGGAATACAAGAAGTGGCTGCTGAAATTCAAAGCGGTAGGCGAGCAGTTGAAGATCCGTTTTTGATCGGCGCGCTGCCACAGC
>DAIMYJ010000039.1:20119-24915 GCA_036734545.1 Chitinophagales bacterium | reverse complement strand
CCAGAATCATCCAAGCCCCATCGGGGCGACATTTCCGTAGAGATATTATGATGCCAGAATCATCCGAGCCCCGTAGGGGCGGCATTATCGTCGAAAAATATGATGCGGGAGAAATGCTGTGCTTTGTATGGAGCAGCTAATGCGTGGATCTGCGCCGCACCGGAAAAGTTATAACAAAAAAAGGGGTGCATTGCTGCACCCCTAGGCTGTCATGATTATATATATGAATCAATTCTTGATAATGTGGAATTCCACGCGACGGTTCATTTGGTGTTCTGCCTCAGAGTCTGCGTCTTTGATGAGGTTTTCAGATTCACCTTTGTAAACGATCTTCAGGCGGCTTTCAGCTACACCTTTACCGGTGAGGTAGTTGATAGCGTTGCGTGCGCGGTTTTCAGACAACTTCATGTTGTAGTCTTCGCCTGCGCGGGTATCTGTGTGACCAACAACTTCTACATTCAGTTTGCTGTAGCGGTTCATGATCTCAGCTACCTGGTTCAGTGAAGGAACGGCATCCGGACGGATATCTGACTTATTCAGGTCGAAGAAGATATACGGCAGGATCCAGTCGCTGGCAGTGCCGGGGGTATAATCCTTCAGGCGCTGATCAACATAGTTCTCTACCCAATCCTGAGTGAGGTGAACGTTCTGGCAGTTTTCCATAGGAAGAACTGGAGATGAGAACGGTTCCGGGTCTTCAGAGTCAGGACAACCATCTTTATCGCTATCAAGGCTTACACCGTGAGTATCTACAGGAGTACCTTCGGGAGTGCCGGGTTCTTTGTCGAGGCGATCGATAACACCATCGTTGTCAGAGTCTTTCAACAGGTTGTCAGGATCGATCTCATTTACTTTGTCATAGAGGTAGGTCAGCGGGTTAACCATCCACAGAGGATCGGTAGATTCTTCGCTGCCGAGGTTGTAACCCAGGTTCAGTGAGGTATACAACAAGATGTCGTAGTTATCAGTGAAGTCACCATCGAGTTCCCAACGATGTCCGTCAGCCAGGTCATCGAAGAAGTAAGTAGCACGTTCTTCGAGGCTCAGCTCGATCTTAGAACCGAGGCGGTAAGAGATACCGAGACCACCGCTCAGTGAAGGGTTGCGGATCCAGGTAGCACGAACCTCACCTTCTTCACGGGCTGCAGGGTTAGCTACTTCAGCCTGAGTTTCATAATCACCGTCCAAAGCTGAATGGAGAGCGTCTATACGATCTGCCTGAGAGGTGTTCTGAGAGCCGAAGCCGCCGAGGATAGTAGAAAAGTCATATTCGTTACCGTTTGCATCCAAAGCATCATAAGATGTCTGATACATGAAACCGCCCAGTCCTGCAAAAGCATAGACAAATACATTGCTCTTGGCAGTATGGAAGTTCAGGTTGTTCATGTTGAACATCACATCCAAAGCTCCGTGACCGAACTGTGCCTTATAATTAGGCACCCATACGTTACCGGTATAGTTAGCACCGGTAGAGTAATAGTTAGACGGGTCGTTACCTGCTGCGATCGCATCAGAGAAGGCACCATTCAATGTTTTGTTAAATGCGTAAGAACCCTGCACGAACTCCATGCCATAGGTCTGTGCATACATACCGTGGAGACGGAGTGATACGAGATATCCCAGGCTCTTACGGATGTTCAAACCAACACCAAATGCTGGTGAGTGGTTACCGCCGAAAGGCTCAGAACGAACGTCGCCTTCCAACATCGGAAGACCGAGGTGCAGGCCTACCTGCCATTGATTGGCTGGTTTAGGAGGGAATGAAGATCCGCCGGAGGGGGTGGATTGCGCGAATGCAAGGGTGCTATAAAGCAACAATGCCGCGATGGTGAGTTTTCTACTAATCATGACGTATTAAATTAAGGTTGTTAAAATGCTGATTCAATAAATTATAACTTCATATATATCAGCCGCAAAGCTATGGGGCATGTTCCTCATATGCAAGGACTTAAGTCCCTTTTTTCGGAAATTTTTGCCGCCTGTGAACACCCAACCGCCAGAGGAGCACGGTAAACGGAGCGGGTTTTCACAAGGGTTTCGCACTCAAAGCCTTACGGCAGTAACATTGCTGCTACCTGCAAACAAAGCTAGGGCTTTCAGCCAAATTACCAAAAAATTTAGAAAAAAATTTTAGTCACCATGCAACCGGGGTGCCGCTGTCACCGTCAAACCGAGTCCTGAAGGTGTATCTACCGCAGCAGAGTGATCGTTCCGGTCTTGGTGATCGGGGTGTTCAGGGTAGAAACAGAATGGATGACATAGGTATACACGCCTATCTCCTGCGGTTTCCCGTCCAAAGTGCCATCCCACCCTACATTGATGTCTTCCGAGCGGAACATCAGGGCTCCCCAGCGATTATAGATCACGATCTCATAGGAGATCAGGAGGTCTGTATCTATATTAAATACATCGTTCAGGCCGTCGTCATTGGGCGAAAAGGCGTTGGGCACGTGGAAGTCGATATCCACGAACACCTGCACCGAATCGATGGCCGTGCAGCCGTCGGCATCGGTGATCGTTATATAATAGGTGGTATTAAAGGCTGGTGCGGCGGTCGGTTGCATGCAATCGGTGCAGCTCAGGGCATCGGGGGGCGACCACTGGATCAGCACGATGGCCGGGGTCGTACTGGAGCCTTCCAGCACCACTGAACTGCCGTAGGCTATGGTCTGATCAGGACCTGCATCTACGGTGATCGGGGGTGGCTGGTTGATGACCACATTGGTGATCGAGGCCTCGCAGCCGTAAGCATCCCGAACGGTGAAGGTATACACGCCGGCTTCCATGGAAGCAAACACACTGTCGGTTTGCCAGTCGGCACCATCGAAACTGAACAGATACGGCTGCACGCCTCCCTCCGGGTTCAATTCCACTAGGCCGTCGTTCCCGCCATAGCAGGTTACGTCGCCGGTGATTACCGTATCCAGGGTCAGCAGCGGGGGTTCTGTGATGATGATCTCCTCTACATAGGCACATCCGCCTATCTCTTCCACGGTGATCGTATAGGTTCCGGGGCCGAGACCGCCGATGCTGTCTGTGGTGGCGCCGGTAGACCAGGTATAGGTGACGGGATTGGTATTGCCTGAAACATCTACGTCTATCCAGGCATTGCCGGCACCGTTGCACACGATCTGCTGCACATCCACGGTCACGTCGTAGGGTGTGGTTATGGTCACGGTAACATCGTCAGACACCACTGTGCCATCGCACAGGGTCACCTCTGCGGTATAAGTAGTAGTTACGCCGGGGCTTACCGTAATGGTGTCGCCGGTGCCGATCATCGTGCCGGTAGCGGTCTCATACCAGGTAATGGCGTCGGGCAGCCAAACCCAGCTTTCATCCGTGGCCGACCAGTCGGTGGCATTGCGTCCGGCAACGGCAAACCCTTCGGTGCCATTCTCATTCTGTATGCCCTGCACGGCGATGCCGAGGTCCCAGGTGGGGCATACATCCACCTCCGTCAGGTGATTTTCGATCTTATTGGTGGTTTCATGCAGCACGAACTGAAAGGTGCCCTCGAATGCGGTACACGAGAACAGCGGCACTTCATCGAAGGTGACGATCAGCTTCCGGTTGGGTGCTACGCCCACGGTCTCGCGATAAATACAATTAGTACAAAGGCCCGTATGCCAGTCGGTCCACGGCCCGAAGATCGCCGCCTTCGGCACGTTGGCGGCTGCGGAGGGGATGGGGCCGTCGGGAGTCCAGTTCACATCCATGGCGCCCGTTGGCGTCTCAAAGGAGATCCAGCCGTTGGAAGCAATATAGAACTGATCGTATACCTGGCCGAAGAAACAGAAGTCAAAACCGATCGGGAAAGGTCCGGAGTGGGTGTCATCCACCATATTCACCACGGATCCGCCTACCGGCTCAGGGGCGTAGGGCACAGAGGCATAGGTATAGCTTTCGGTGCCATAGGTGCCGTCAACGACAGCATATAGCAATACCGGCTCCGCACTGCAGATAACGGTGTCTGGATAAGCGGTGATACTTTGAGCGCTGACGGCTGTTACGGCCATCAGGCTAAGCAGCCCGGAGAGGATTTTCTTCATTGCATTTCTGCACCTATAAAATTACGCAAAAAGCACGAACACGGCCATTATTCCACGGCGGCATTCAGGAACTGCACCAATGGATATGCGTGTTTGAAGGTATTAACGACCTGCGTCCGAAAATCGTTGGCTAAAACTGCAGAATCTGCAAAAGTTCTGGATACCACGAAACTCTTGTGGCGCAGATACGGGAGAGCGGGGTTATCGGGCTGATACCCCTTGGGGGCGTTGCGTAGCAATTCTATTTCATCCAGTCCGCTGAACGATCTTTTAAAGGCCGGTGCTTTGAGGATGGCCTCAAAGGCCTTCAGGTTATAGTCTATCTCCTGCCGGATGGAGGCCAGTGCTGCCGGTTCCGGCATATAGGCGCCTGCCGCAGCGAACGACTGTCCCCCGGGCTGTATCTGCACATAAAACCCGGCTGTGGTTCCACCCTTCCCTATCCCCAGATTGGCACCGAAATTCTCCTTGTAGGGGCGTTTATCCTTAGAGAACCGGACATCCCGGTAGATCCTGAACACACACTTTTTCGGATCCAGGCTGCCGAATTCCGGTGCAAATGCCTGCATCCCATCGATCAGCGAGGCCGTAAGGTCGATAAAGTCTAGCCTGGCAGCCTCATAGGCCTCTCTGTTCGATTCGAACCAGACCTTATTATTGTTGCTCTTCAGGTCTTTCAAAAACTTGAGCGTGGATCTTGCTATTTGTGACATAAAAGGATAACTTTAGTTCGGATATAGAACA
>DAIMYJ010000039.1:18884-20019 GCA_036734545.1 Chitinophagales bacterium | reverse complement strand
GGTCCGCTGCCGATCGAATTACAGCACTTTACTGCCTATTCAGAAAACGGAACCGTGCAGCTCAATTGGTCTACCGCCTCGGAAACCAATTGCATGTTGTATGAGGTTGAGCGTTCATCTGACGGACAGCACTTTGAAGTGATCACGCAATTGCCGGCACATGGTACCACTTCCCAAACCAGCACTTATAGCACCATTGACCTGCAGCCTCATATCGGAGTGAATTATTACCGGTTGCGCTCCATCGATTATGATATGGGTGCGCAATTATCCGCAATCATCAGCTGCACCTATGAAGCCGCGCCGGCCATTCGGAAATATTATGCGTTGAATGGCGCAGAAGTGGTGATCGAAGATGCCCCTTCGGGTATTTATATCCTTGAAGTGATCAGCGGCAGTCAGGCTACCCGACAGTTGTACTATCACTCGAAACAGTGATCAGACAACAGCTTAGCAATTAAAAAATATCATCGGACACTACCCGCAATAGCGGCATTTCCGTAATTTTATTTACTCCCATTCTCCTCTGTGGGGTCAGGTTTTGCTGATCAAAAACAACCACGATGAGAAGCGTATGCCTACTTTTTATGATCCTGTGCTTTGCTGCCATAGCGCATGCGCAGGAGACCATCAGCGGCTATCGCATCCCTCCGCAACCGGTGGGTGAGGCCGGCGATGCTCGTGCCGGCAGTTGTATGTCGCCCGATGGACCTATACTGGGCGATGTGCTTACCGATTATCCGCCCAGTTTCAATTGGCTGAACAACAACGGTCATTGCTACGACATTCCCACCACCAAGAATGCCACCTGGTGCTGGACCTTTACGGCACCCGGTACGGAGGTGACCCTGGATTGCGGCTTCAGCGTGGATGTATGCGGCGGAGCCTGGGCATATTGGTTCAGCGCTTTCAAGCTGTACACCTGCGCACCCGCCTGCGCTCTTGTGGGCACAGGACTCACCTTTACCGGCCTCACGCCCGGAGCCTGCTACACCTGGTGCTTCAACACCAATTTCGATGGATGCGGCGCAGCCTACGGATTCACCGTCCTGTGCCCTTATCTGATCTATGATGGTCCGGTTCTCCCCATCGAACTGGAAGCGTTTGATGCCTATTCTGAAACCGGCGTGGTGCA
>DAIMYJ010000039.1:0-18784 GCA_036734545.1 Chitinophagales bacterium | reverse complement strand
CGGTCAGAAAACGGTCAGAAAACTGATCGTACACGCCCAATAGCACCCGAACACATGCACTTTTCTTTTATTTGAGGCGCCGGATGGTTAACTTCATGCCCTATTTTTGCGGGTGCATTAAAGTATCCCCCGGGAATTATCTGTATGAAAACCATTCGTTACGGCAGCCTCCTCTCTGCACTCGTCCTTCCTCTGGGCGTTTTTGGGCAGGCATTATATTCGGTTCCTGTCGTCAGAGAGCCGAATACCACTTCCTTTACCGAAACCGTATCAACACTGTCATCAGAGCTGGAATTGCTCACCCCGCAGGAATATCAGTCACACCCCGAATACGGTATGTTGCCGTATGATGCTCCCTGCACAGATTGTATGGAGCTGGTGGACAGGCGCACCTCCAGTACACGGTATTATGTGCGCAACGGTTCAGAAGGCCGTTCTTTTCTCACACAGGCATCCATCACCAACCTGCATTATAAGGATGCACTGGGTAGTTGGAGGACCATGGACCCGCGTATCCGACCGATCATACGGGCAGATCATGTATATGTTGCCGACCGACAGCCGGCTGTGCTCACCCTGGATATGTTGCAGGGTATCCACTCCATGCGAATGATGGATGGAGCAGATATGCAGATACAATTTGGGAGAAGGTGGTTTCAAACGCATGACCTCACCGATGCAGAGCATGTGCAGGAAGCCGTGCTGACCAATTATACCGCCGGTGACGACGGTGCGCGCGTCAACCATATTTTCTCTCACACCGATCAGGAGCTCATTTCCGGAAAATCCAGTATCAAATCCAACTACATCCTGTCAGATGCCGGCTTCATTGATGCCGCCCTGCCGTATGTGGTGATCGAAGATGTGTTTACAATGCCGGAAGGCTATACGCTGAAACGCGATATCTATGAGGGCATGTATAATTCACATGGCTACTGGTTCGGCGATCTGATCATTGAAAATAGTGACGGCATGGAAATGGCGCGCATTGCCAAGCCGGTCGTGTACGACAGTTCGGAGGATCCCTACTATGGTGAATTCACCAACGATGATATCAGTGCTTACGCATTTGTGCAATCCGGAAATGTATGCACAGTGTATACAATGGTTTCCACCGCATGGCTGAGATCGGAACACCGCGTGCTGCCGATCGTGATCGACCCAACGGTATTCGGCACAACAACCACCTGGACAGGCACACAGGGAGCTGATGATGCACCCAACTGGTGTACGGTGACACTTGCCGTTCCCACACCCGCCAATGCAACCCTTACCGGTTCTTCCATCCACTGGGAAGCGGTGGCCACCGGTTTGGTATGTCCGCCCGCCTGTCGTTTGAACGACCTGCAGGTACAAATATTTACCACCTGCGATTATAGTCCTGCCCCCGGCGGCGTGTGGATCTGCGCAGGATGTAATGTTGCCGGCACGTGGATACCGACAGTTGATGATGGCACCACACAAGACCTGGTGGAATGTTTCACACCGCAGTGCACGCCTTTTAATATTAACTTCACCATCAACTTCAATCAGTTCAACTGCGTTACCCCGGGCACCTGTAACACCTCCTGTGCATACCTGCAGGAATTTCAGGTGATCATTGAAGGTGAGACACTCGCAGCAACGGCGCTGGCCGGCGGCGCAGCCACTTATACCGTGCTGGATTGCACTGACCAGTCGGGCTGGCTCTCCGCATCCACACCGAATTATGGTGTGCCCCCGTATACTTATACCTGGACACCCGGCGGTTATACATTCAGCCCGGTGTATGTCACCTTCCCGATGGGTGTCACCGTATACACCCTCACCATGACCGATGCCTGCGGCAACACGGTGGTAGACAACGTAACGGTAACCAACAACTGTTTGACCTTACCGATCCCGCTGACAGAATTTTCCGGATATCATAAAGACCAGAAGAACATACTCAACTGGACGCTCTCGCCTGAACATGCGAACCGGATGTTCTTCATTGAGCGCAGTACCAATGGTGCCGACTTCACACAGATCGATATCGTGGATGGTCAGTTCATATCCGGCGATCAATTTACTTATTCAGACGATGCTGTCACCCTACCGGTGCACTACTATCGTTTGCGTCAGCTGGAGGAGAACGGTGATACTATTTACAGTCAGATCATCGCCATTCAAACCGAGGCGGCGTCAGATATATTGTCCATTCAGAAATTTGATCCCGCCAGCGGACAACTTCAGCTCATTCTGGTGTCGCAGTTCAACGGACCTGCCAATCTGAATCTGTATGATCTTACCGGCAGGATCATGACCAGCATGCCTGTGCATGTGCAGGACGGTTTGAACTTCGTGCAATGTCAGCTCCCAGTTCTATCCAGGGGCAGCTATGTGGTAGCCATTACCGGTACAGAGGTGCACGCTTCGGCACAGATGGTCTATTGAGGCGGCATTAATTTGCTTCCCATTACCTTTGCACTATGATCGCAGTGCAGAATCTCTCCATATTCTTCGGAGGTGTGGCTTTGTTTGAAGATGTTTCGTTTACCCTGAAAGAGAACGACCGTGTAGGCCTGGTAGGTAAGAACGGAGCGGGAAAGTCAACCCTCATGCGGATCCTGAGCGGCCTGCAGAAGCCTGATTCGGGTCAGGTGATCCTGCCTAAGGACAGCCTGATCGGATTCCTGCATCAGGACCTGGCCAAGATGAAAGGCAAGTCGGTGATGGAAGAAACCCGCACGGCATTCAATGAGGCCCTGATGCTGGATAAGCGTTTGCATGAGATCGAGCATGACCTCACGGTACGTACAGATTATGAAAGCGACAGCTATCACGACCTCATCGAAGAGATGAATGAGATCGTGCACAGGCTCGAGATCATTGATGTGGGCTCCATTGAAAAGCAAATGGAACTTGTATTAATGGGTTTGGGCTTCATGCGTGAAGATTTTGACAGGTCTGTAGAAACCTTCAGCGGTGGCTGGCAAATGCGCATCGAACTCGCGAAGATCCTCCTGCGCAAGCCCGAACTGGTGTTGCTCGACGAACCTACCAACCACCTGGACATTGAAAGTATTCAATGGCTGGAGGGGTATCTCGAGACCTATCCCGGCGCCATCATGATCGTTTCCCACGACCGCACCTTTCTCGATAATGTTACCAAGCGCACCATTGAGATCGTCAGCCAGAAGATCTATGATTACAATGCGCCCTACTCTCAGTTCATGGAACTGCGTAAGGAACGCATCGATCAGCAGAAGGCAGCACAAAAAAATCAGGAGCGCTATATTGACCAGACCGAACGCCTGATCGAAAAATTCCGTGCCAAGGCCAACAAGGCAAAATTCGCACAGTCGCTCATTAAAAAACTCGACAAGCTCGAGGAAGTGGAAGTAGATGATGAAGAAACTGCCACCATCCACTTTTATTTCCCCAAACCTCAGCGCTCGGGAAAAATGGTCGTGCACGGCCAGAAGGTTTCCAAATGGTACGGTGAAAAAGAAGTGTTGCGCGATCTTGATTTTGAGATACACCGCGGCGACAAGGTGGCATTCGTAGGTAAGAACGGCGAAGGTAAATCCACACTCTCCAAGATCATCGCCGGCATAGAAAAATATCAGGGTGAACTTACCCTCGGACATAATGTGCACATGGGCTACTATGCACAAAATCAGGCCGAGACGCTGAGTGGTGATGACACCGTGTTTGATACCATCGACAAAGTAGCTGCCGGAGAGATCCGGTCACACATCCGCACTCTGCTGGGCGCCTTTTTATTTGGCGGCGAGGCTTCATTTAAAAAAGTGAAAGTGCTTTCCGGCGGTGAAAAGTCGCGACTGGCCATGTGTAAGCTGTTGCTCGAACCATACAATCTGCTGGTGCTCGACGAACCCACCAACCACCTCGACATGCGCAGCAAGGATGTATTGAAGAATGCCATCAGCAATTTCGATGGCACAGTGATCGTGGTCTCTCACGACCGCGACTTTCTGAAGGGTGTCACCAACAGGGTGTTCGAGTTCAAGGATAAGACCATCAAGGAATATATCGGCGACATCTACGACTATCTGGGTGCCAAGAAGATCTCTTCACTTGCCGAATTGGAGCTGCAGGAAAAGCAGCAACCGAAAAAAGAGAAGCCTGAGCCTGTTGTCGATGCTGCGCCAAAAAATCAGGCCATTGACAAGAAACAGAGAGATAAGGAGGTGAATCGCATCCGCAAGGCCATAGAAAGAACCGAGCAGGAGATCGCCACTTTGGAGAGCTCAATCAAGGCATGTGAAGAGGAGATGCACGCTCCCGATTTCTATACAAAGGCCAATGTGACCGAATTCTTCAGTAAATACAATGCCCTGAAAGACGACCATCAGAAAAAGATGGAAGCCTGGGAGCAGATGCAACTCGAATTGGAACAGGCAGCAGGCTAAGCATGGATACCGGCGACTGGATACAGCTACTGATCATTGTGATCGTATTCCTGATCGCAGTGATCCTTATTTACAGCTTCATTATGTGGGCCTTGTGGGTTTCCCTCACCATTACCGTGGTAGTGGTGATCGCCGGGTATATCGCCAACCGGCTCATTCAATAACACCATGCCCTTCTGCGGCCTATCTGAACTTTCAGGTTGTACCGGTGTGTTATCTTTGCATTATGAAACGAACCACTGTGCTCATCCCTATCCTGATGCTGGGTATTCTGGCCGGCAGTTGCAAGAATTCATCGCAGGAAGCCATCAAGGCCAAGCGCAAGGATGAAATGACCAACAAAGAGAACCGGGTGAGTCCGCCGGCAACCGCTACTGCCACCATCGGACAGAACGTGGTAACCATCACCTACAGTTCTCCGGCGGTAAAAAATCGTCAGATATGGGGTGCCCTGGTGCCTTACGGACAGGTTTGGCGCACGGGTGCCAACGAGGCCACTACTGTTTCCATCACACAGGATGTGACCATTCAGGGGCAGGTTTTATCTACCGACACCTATTCGCTCTTCACTATACCGGGAGAGGAAGAGTGGACAGTGATCTTCAACTTAAATGAACGTCAGTGGGGCTCATTCAAATACGATCAGGCAGAGGATGCGCTGCGCGTAACCGTTAAGCCTACCTTCACGGAAACACTCACTGAGCATCTCAGCTTTTCTGTAGTAGCCGATTCTGTAGCCGGTTCAGGCATCATGCGCATGAACTGGGAAAAACTGCAGATCGACGTTCCTTTCTCGAACGTTCCTGAAAAGTAATATTTCGGATCATCACGCGATCAGGTCAGTAGAAATATAATTCTACGAAGCTGGTCGTATTGGATGGCGTGCTAACCGAGTCGATCACGGTACCGAGTTCGGGATGCGTGCATTTGATGTAGTAGTGATCCTCACCGAGGCCATTGATCTCTGCGTGCCCGACAGAATCTGTAACGCGTGAGGCATCGGGATAATAATCGAGCAACAGATCTTCATACACTGCGTAGATGCTGATCGTGGCATCGCGCACCGTACTATCCTGCACGGGTGAGAAATCATACACATGATATACATCGAAGATGATGGACCTGTTGAGATTGGCAAAACCATTCAGATCCTCCTGCGGCACCTCTTCCTGTGAACAGGCCGAGAGCAGCAGCACAGCGATCATCAGACCATATCGCGAAATCCGGTCAGTCATCTTGTTTCACAAAGTGATAGCCCCCTTTCACTGCGCCCCACACCTGCTTACCATTCGCATCCCACCCCCGGTCCCACGACACCATACCCGCAGCATCGATGCGCACTTCGCTGGTGGCATAACTGGCTCCGCGGAGCGCACTCGGGCACGAACTGTCGCCGGTCTTTCCCGTATAGGTCTGATCGGCGGGATGATATTGCAATAGTATGGCGCAGCCGTCGCGCAGCTGCAATTTTCCATCGCGCAGCGCATCCAGGCGTTGGATATCCTGCCAGGCGTTAGCATATTGCAGGGGCTCTTCAAATTCATACACACGGCTTTCAAAAGTGGTGTCCGACAGAGCAACCACCTGATAAATGCGCTGGCGGTAGGGTTTATCCAGCGCTGTTGCCATGGCCTGCTCCACATATAACCAAAAACCGTCCGTGCGATCCGGCCAAATAGGTGTCATGCGCAGGCGGATGTCGTAATAATCGCTATCCTGCTTACTCTGAGCAGCACTGCTGAAATGGCCTGTCATATACTGACATAACTGTTCATAATGGCCGGATTGCGCTGATGTGCGCTGCAGCTGAAAAATAAGAAAGAGGATAATGATCGATCGATACATAAGCGCAATTTTCGAGTTCGGTATGACTTACCGAATCACCTGAGCAAAGTTACGGTTCCCTTCAACACATATTGCTTGCCGGGTTCATTGGCTTTTTCATAGGTGACCATCCAGATATACATACCGATCTCCTGATCCCTGCCGTCATACGTGCCGTCCCATCCGCGTGTCACGTCGCTGGTGGCAAACACCTGTTGTCCCCAGCGGTTGTATATCTCAAAAGAAAATATGGGATAAAAGATCGGATTGAGAATATTGAAAGCATCATTCAATCCATCATCATTCGGCGTGAACGCATTGGGGATGATCAATTCGCTTTCCGACATGATCACAATGATACTGTCGGGCGCAGAAATACAACCGTTCTCCTCACCCACCACATAAAAAGTATTCTCCTCGCCCACGCTATAGGCCAGTGTAGATGCGCAGGTGGGGCAGTTCACATCTACTGCGGGCGTCCATGAAAAATTCACGTCGTCGCCAACCACCACTTCCACTTCCAGCAGTGCCAGCGCGCCATCGTTGACATATACCGTATCCGGAAAGGCATTGATGACCGGCGCCTCATACACGAATGCCTGGATGGGTTCCGAAGTGCCGGTGCAGCCATTATCATCGGTGACGATCACATAATAAGTGCCGGTGCTGTCAACGGTCAGCGTGTTGGTGCCGGAGGCCAGAATATTATCTTCCGCATCCACCCACACATAACTGTCATATCCCGCAGGCGCGGTCATGGTAGTGAGGTAGCATCCTTCAAACGGACCGACATCCACGATGGGCAAGGGATTTACGGTGACGGTCTGCGTAACAGTATCGGTCATGTCGCACACATCATGGATCACAGACGTGTACGTTGTGGTTGTTGTAGGTGCCACCCAATGTATCGGTTCGAAAACGCCGCCGGGCAGCCATTCATATTGATAAGGCGGAACACCCCACTGTCCGGTAGCATACAGATCGATACTATCGCCTGCACAGATCACAAAGTCGGGGAAGGTGGATGACTGTATCGGATTTTCTTCCACTGTTTTACCTTCGATGGTGATGACCCAACTGCCGGAGGGCATGAAATGGCACAGGATACCACAGGGCGGCTGCGTGCAGCTGCAATGGTATGTGCGCATTTCAAAAGTGAACTCATAATCATCGCACTGCGGTGGAATGCAGGATACGGTATTGAACATGTCGAGGTCTTCCCCGTAACAGGTACCTGCACTGTCGCCCACCGGTGGCAGACAGGTCCAGAAGGATCCGGGTGCCGGGGAATCATCACATATGCCCAGGATGCGAAAGGCCGCTTCACTCATCAGGCAATCGGTCACAAAGAAGCAACCGAAGTTCTGCGAGTAATAGGTGCCATCAAAATAGGCCGCTGTAAGTGTGGTTTTTCCGGGCACAGTGATGTCCAGTGAATAGGAGCAGAAATCCGTTTCACTCCAACAGGTATTATCGAATTCAAAGCCGATATCGCCGGCCGTATAAGTGGCTTCACCGATCAGTGTGGGATCGATCACCACCGGATATTTTCGTTCTTCTGCCAAGAGCCAGTCGACACGCACCCGCATACGCAGGATATAACCATCCTCCGTTTTGATCAGGGCATATCCGATGGCATCATATTGCGCTATGCCGTGTGTCTTTTGTTTATTCTGATCGAGCACCACCGGCCGTTCCATGCGCAACATACGCAGGCCGAATGCATTCTTCACCACCACATCCCCTTTCCAATCGCCATTCGACAGGAAATAGCCGGTTTCATCTTCCATGACCATGGTAAATCCATCCGGTAGTTGAATATGATCATCGATGATGAGATAATCCGCAGACGGATCTACCGCTGAACGCTCTTTGATGATAAAATTTGTTTTGATACCTGCCTTGCGAAAAGCGATCTCGCCATCCACACCGGAAAAAACATCCGTGATCCAGACGCCGTCGCGACCGGCAGTATGATTGCTCGTCGTATATAATTGCGGAAC
This sequence comes from Chitinophagales bacterium, assembly GCA_036734545.1. Classification (GTDB taxonomy): domain Bacteria; phylum Bacteroidota; class Bacteroidia; order Chitinophagales; family BACL12; genus UBA7236. The sequence continues at coordinate 10,560 of DAIMYJ010000039.1, read as the reverse complement.
GGTAAATGTTTTTCCCCGCTGAAAATACATCTGCATGTTGTGGTTATACCGGAACTCCAGATCCTTGACCGTCATGGATGTATAATTATTTACGAGATCGAGTCGCGTAGGTGCCGGTTGCAGCGGAGCGGCATAGATGCCTTTCACTTCAGTGGGCTGCAGCCAATAATCGATGGCGCGGATATATCCGTTTGCATCAATATAATTGATGGGTCCGTATGCCTGTTGCGAATAAAATTCTTTTCCGTTGGTGCCTTTGCGGATGTAGTAGCGCGAGTCGAGTGTACGGTATTGCAGCAACTCGATGGCATCTGTCGGGGCATTCACGGCCGGTATGCCCAGGTCAGGGTGGTTGTGCAGGGCTTCCGGTGTATGTTGCAGCAGTTCAGCGGTGATCTGTCGGGCAGGCGCTTTGGTGATGCCGTTGGTGATGGACACATAGTCGTTCTCCTTCACCTGCATCTGCTGCTGGGCAGATACGGCAGTGCAAGAAACGAGGAGGAACCAAACGACTGCTCTATTCATACTGTACATCGGCGCAGCCCCCGAACCCGGGATCGCGCATATAGCTTACTTCACCAGCGTGATATTACCCTGCAGAGTAATGGTTGTACCATTGCCACCTGTAGCGCTCACCAGATACACATAGGTGCCCATTTCCTGTTCGACACCATTCGCTGTGCCATTCCATCCCGCATCCGGACTGTTCAGAATGCCGAGGTCATCGGAATAATAGATCAGCTCGCCCCAGCGATTGTATATCTGCACCTCAATATCCGTAACGGCCGCACCATAGATCACCAGGAAGTCATTCACGCCGTCACCATTGGGTGAAAATGCGTTGGGGATATTCACGATGGGTGCGCAGTTGTCGATCACTTCATTTACGATGATATTCTTCGTGATGACACATGCCTCATCCGGCAGGGTGATGCTAACGGTATAGGAGCCAAAGGCATTCACGTCAATGGTTTGCGACGTGGCTCCGGTATTCCACAGATACGTTGCACCCGGATATCCCGCATCAATCGTCACATCGCCACCGATGCAATATTCGGCGGTGTCATACTCGGTGACAGGATATTCGACAAATACCGTAACGGTGTCATAACTGTTACAGCCTTCATCATCCTCTGCCGTGAGTAAATAAGAAGTGGTTGTATCTGGATAAACGGTGAGGACAAAATCATCTGTCAGGTATTCCCCCGTTTCGGCGTTGGTCCATTCGTAGTATGGCACACCGGGTGTGAGCACACTGAATGTTGCCGAATTGCCTTCGCAGATGGTAACGTCTGCCGACTGTTCCACCGGCACGGTCTCGATCACGGTGATCACCTTGCTGCCGTTGCCGGAACCACATTCATTCAGCGCAAAAATGCTGAGTGTATAGGTACCTGCCTCATCCCACACGATGGCCACTTCGTTGTTGGAAGTATCCACGATGGTTCCTCCGGTGATGGCCCAATCGTAATAGGTAGTAATGAAATACGGAACGGAATACCAGGTGGTATCACCTGTACATGCTTTCGGCGGACCGCTGATGGTAACGATAGGCACATCGATAATGTGGAAGGTGATGTATTCACTCCATGGGCCCGGACAATTATAATTGATCTCACGCACGCGCAATGTCACTTCACCCGTTGCTCCGGTGAAGTCGATGAATATCGGATTGAACGGCCAAATGAATGGCGTTCCTAATCCGAACTGGAACTGATAATCTGAATTCGGATTGTACGGTATCACGGTAGCGTTGCCGATAGCGCCTTCGCACAGGAGCGTATCTGAAGGAATTAGCAGCGGCGGATCATCCGCCGGTGCGCCGATGGTCAGGTGCACCAGTGTGCCCAGTGTATTTTCCGACGGCGTACCGCAACTGGCTATTACGCGCATATACCATACACCTGCATCGAGGCCCATCGCCAGCAGATCGAAATATCCGGGTATCTCCAGATCGATGGTGCCTGATTCTGTGTCAACAGTAAATCCGAGTCCGCACAAATTCGCCTGCGTGAAGAACATGGCATCCAGCACTTCCACACAGAACGTATTGGTATCGCAATAGGTCTCGATATCGTCGAACACATTGACATCATAAGTGATGGTGATGGTAACACCGCTGTCTTCGGTGATACAGGCATACACATCTTCAATATCATTTGTTTCGATATCACATTCTTGTATACAAACAGGCCCGTACGCCGAGCCTATGGCGGCCGGCGTGCTCGAGACGACTCGAATAAAATAATTACATCCGGGCGGTACGACCGGTACAATACCGCTCACCGTTCCCGGAGGAGATCCCAGCGCAGGATCATAAGTGGCATTGCTGGTGAATGTACCGATCACCGAAAACGTATCGAAGCTACCCGTGGAATCGCTGAGTTGTGCCGTATACACGTTGCCGGGAAAGTACACACCTGTGGAATAGAAAGGCACATCGATCACGCTGTTCACACATACGGCGTTGGAGTCGAAGGTGACGACGGGAGCGAGGGTGGTGATGATGTTAGGGCAACTTTGCACCGTGAAACATTCACTGGCCTCACCGGTGATCTCGGGCAAGGGAGAGGTGCGGTTGATGCGCACCTTGTAGCAGGAGCCGTCAGGGATAGGTCCCGGGATCACAGCTGCGATCGCGCCGATGGTATCTTCTGCCAGAATGGTGAACACACCCAGTGAAGTGGGTGCGGCAAATACGCCGGCAGCGTTGGATAATTCTATTTCATAGATCCCTTCGCACAGCGGATCGGAAAGTGACCAGCCGATGATGAGGGTGCTGAGTTTACATACAGGGTCAGGGGTGATGAAGTCGATATTGATGTCCACCGGATGAATGGCTTCGTCGTAGGTGCCTACGGCGATGATATCATCGATGGCGAAGGACATGGTAGAGCTGCCTCCGCTGTTATCGTTCACCCAGCGGAATCCGAAGCGCAGATCGGCCACTTCCTGGAATGCCGGGTCTGTGATCACTTCATATTTCCAGAGGTCCTGATCGGCATACAAAGCCATCCCGCAGGGTGTCCACGGACCGCCGTCGGCACTATAGTATACCTGTCCGTAATCGCCGGGGCCGCCCTGTCCGAGCCAGAAGAAGGTGAATTCGATATCGATCAGGCCGAGCGTGCAAAAGCCGCCGCCCATCTCCGCGAAATTGTCTGAAGGGTCAGTGGGGTCGTAGCTGGCGCAGGTGATGACCGGCGCACCCTCTTCATCGTAGATGTGCAGATACTTGCTGGTAGGCGCTCCGCCTATGGTTCCTGATTCGGTGAGGTCCTGCGTGGTAGTGTTCGGATAGCCGAAGCCGCCGGTATAGCTGTCGTTCACGATCCACTTATTCGTACCCAGCGGCGTTCCGCCCGGGCCGGGTGTGTTCAGTAAGAACGAGCCTCCTCCGGTATTGAAATCCTCCGTGTACAACTGGAAGGTTTGTCCGGTTGCCATTAGGGCACACGTCAGGCTGATAAAAAGTGTGTATAGTCGCTTCATAGGCGGTCAAGGGATACTAAGATACAGATTATTGCCAGAACTGTCAATCCGCCGGTCGGCAGGTGGATACAAGGGTATACACCTCAGGCAGAAAAGGGTGTTGCGGTGGACATTCCGGCATACTGTTTTTGGAGCCGGACATGTTACCTTCGCCCCATGCGCCAGCTTCGCAGTCTCGCCACCCAAACGGCCATTTACGGCATGAGCACCATATTGGTGCGGGTGCTCAACTATCTGCTGGCGCCGCTGCACACCCGGGTGTTCACCGACCAGGCCGACTACGGGATCATCTCCGAGATGTATGCCTACGTGACTTTCATCAATGTGGTCTGCATGTTCGGCATGGAGACCGCCTTCTTCCGGTTTGCGGGCCGCAACGACGGTTTCGATCGCGGAAAGGTTTTTGGCAGTGCGCAGATCTTCCTGTTATCGACCACCGCGCTCATCACCGGCGCCCTCCTCTTTATGTCGGGCGATATTGCGGGCTCGCTGGGGTATGCCGATAACAGCCGGTATGTCATCTATTTTGCGCTGATCATCGGTTTTGATACGCTGGTGAATATTCCTTTTGCACGCCTGCGCCTGGAAGGCAGGCCCTGGCGGTATTTTTTGATCAAGCTGCTGAATGTGGGGATCAATATCGCCCTCAACCTGTTCTTCCTGCTGCCTGCCCTGCTTGATGATCATGCGTTGTTCAGCGCGGTGGGATTCACTTATGATCCGGCCAATGGTGTAGCTTATGTTTTTCTGGCCAACCTGATCGCGAGTGCGGTCACCTTCCTGTTGTTCGTTCCGTCGATGCTCAGCATGCGTTTCGATGTGCAGGTATGGAAGAAACTGCTCGCGTATGGCGCGCCGCTTATCATCCTCGGTCTGGCGGGTATGGTGGACGAAGGACTGGACCGAGTGCTCATTAAGTATTGGGGCGACGGCACGGTGGAAGAGAATCTCCGTCAGGTAGGTATCTACAGTGCAGTATATAAACTCGCCATCTTCATGACGCTGGCCGTGCAGGGATTCCGCATGGGTGCAGAGCCTTTTTTCTTCAGCCATTCAGAGGAAAAGAATGCCCCGGCCACGTACGCGCTCGTCATGAAATATTTCGTGATCGCCTGTTGTATGATCTTTTTGGGTGTGGGGTTATTTCCGGACCTGTTCAAGATCATCATCGGTCCGGATTATCACAGCGGATTATACATTGTGCCGATTTTATTGCTTGCGCAATTGTTGCTGGGTGTCTATTACAATCAGAGTGTGTGGTATAAGCTGACCGACAAGACTACTTTTGCCACCATCATACCCATTGCGGGGGCGATCATCACCATAGCCCTGAATTATGTGCTCATTCCCCGCATGGGCTATGCAGGTGCGGCGTGGGCCACGCTGGCCTGTTATTTCAGTATGGTCGTATTGAGTTATCGCATCGGCCAGAGATATTATCCCGTGCCCTACCCTATGCGCAAGATCATCACCTATATACTGCTGGCCGTGTTGTTTTGTATCGTGGGGCTGACGAGTGCGGCTTACATCGACAACTTCTGGATCAGCTTTGTGTTGCGGTCATTTATGTTCCTTGCGTTCCTGGGGTTTGCCTACTGGCTGGACCTCCGCAAGCTGCTGGCCTCATTTAAGTGAACATTATCCTCCACCCACAGATAAACGAACATGCAGATACCTATCATCAATACCAGTAACAACCCTCATCCTGCTTACGCCACCCCGCATGCTGCCGGTATGGATATCCGCGCCTTTGTGGATGCCCCTGTGACCATACTGCCCATGCAGCGGACACTCATTCCCACCGGTTTGTATATGGCGCTGCCGGCAGGATATGAGGCGCAGATACGTCCCCGCAGCGGACTGGCCATCAACAGCGGCATTACCATGCTCAACACCCCCGGCACCATCGATGCCGATTACCGCGGAGAGATCAAAGTGATCGTGATCAACCTGGGCGACCAGCCGTTCGTGGTGCAAAATGGCGACAAGATCGCGCAGATGGTGGTAGCCCGATACGAGACCGTAGAATGGCAGCCGGTAGATTCGCTCGACGAGACCAAGCGCGGAAGCGGAGGATTCGGCCACACCGGCGTATGATGCCCCATCGCGGGTCCGGGCCGCCTTCACTATCTTTACACCACATTACCAGTATTGACCAATGAATATCATTATACCTATGGCCGGCATGGGAAAGCGCATGCGGCCGCACACCCTGACCGTCCCCAAACCTCTCATCCCCGTTGCCGGAAAACCGATCGTGCAGCGACTGGTGGAAGACATTGCCCATACCACTGACGAAAAGATCGACAACATCGCCTTTGTGGTGGGTCGCTTCGGAAAAGAGGTGGAAGACATGCTGGTGCGCATCGCCGAACAGCTGGGTGCGAAAGGACATATCTGCTATCAGGATGAACCGCTGGGTACTGCCCATGCCATCATGTGCGCCAGGGAATTTGTGACCGGACCAACGATCATCGCTTTTGCCGACACCCTGTTCAAGACCGACCTCAAGATAGATACCACCATTGATGGCATCATCTGGGTGAACAAGGTGGAGAACTGGAAGATGTTCGGCGTGGTAGAGATGAACGCAGAAGGATACATCACCAATTTCGTGGAGAAACCCGATCATTTTGTGAGCGATCTCGCCATCATCGGCGTATACTATGTGAAGAATGGTGATATGCTGCGCGATGAGATGCAATACCTGCTGGATAACAATATCCGCGAAAAAGGTGAATATCAGCTCACCAACGCACTGGAGGCCATGAAGCAGAAAGGCTACCGCTTCAGCCCGGGTCGCGTGGATGAATGGCTCGACTGCGGCAATAAAGATGCCACCGTATATACCAACCAGCGTGTGCTGGAGCTGAAAAAGAACAGCGAACAACTGGTGAGCAGCAGTGTGCAGTGCATCAACAGCGTGATCATCGCCCCCTGTTACATCGGTGACGGTGTGGTGCTGGAGAACGCCGTGGTGGGTCCGCATGCTTCCATCGGCAAGAATTCAACCGTTAAAAATGCGTTAATACGCAATTCCATCGTGCAACATGGAGTTACTATCAGCGACAGGATCATCGCCAACTCGATGATCGGCAGCAACGCCGTGGTAACGGGAACACCTGATGACCTGAGCGTTAGCGATTACAGCACCCTCGCATGAAGAGAACCCTCCTGAGTATATATCTGCTGCTCATCACTGCAGCGATCCTGCTGTCGGCCTGCGGCGGCAGTCGCTCTGCACAGAACGGCAGTCAGACGCCGGTATCTGCGCAGGCGCCCAAGCCTAAAAAAGGTATTGACACGCTTGAGCTGGAACGCGCCTTCATCGACGGCTGCAAATACATGGCGCTGGAAGATTACAACAAGGCCGTACAGATATTCGAAGGCATCCTGAAAATGGATCCCGATAATGCGCCTACCCTGTATGAGTTGGGCAAGATCTATATCGAATTCGGCAGCGTTGGTGATGCTTTGAATTTTAGTCAGCGTGCCACCACCATCGATCCGAACAATCGCGATTACGCCCTGCTGTATGCCGGCATTCTGAATTACAGCGGGCAGTTCCTCAAAGCAGCAGATGCGTATCAGTCGATGATCGATCGCGGCCTGTCGGATGCGGAGACCTATTATCAGCTGGCCGAGACCTTTGAGAAAGCCGGTAAGCGGCAGGACGCCATCAACACGCTGCTGGAACTGCATAAAAAGATCGGCAATGATGAGATGCTGGTATTCGAGCTGCAGCGATTATATGCCACCACCGAACAGTATCCGGAAGCGATACAATGGATGGAGATGCTCGTGGACATGAATCCCGAGAATCCAATGTATCTCCGTTACCTCAGCGATTATTACACCCGCAACGGTGAAACGGAAAAAGCGGAAAAGACCTTTGCCATCCTGCTCGAAATAGATCCGTCGAACACCGACCTGCTGTTCCGAAAAGCAGAGATGCAGCAAAAAGCCGGCAATCAGGAAGGCTATCTGGCCACCATGCGTCAGGCTTTCGGCGATCCCAAAGGGAATATCGATACCAAAATATTTTATCTGGTATTATTTGTTGACTCGATCGGCTCACCTGCGTTCAAAACGCGCGACAAGATCTTCGAGTGGACAGAATTACTTATTCAGGCACATCCTGAAGATGCCAAGGCGTATGCCATGCGCGGAGATTTTCTGTACTACGACAATCAGCTGCAGGCGGCAGCGGATATTTATAACAAGTCGCTGAAGCTGCGCAACGATGTATTCGATGTGTGGCTGAAGATGTTCTACATCTACGCCGACCTGCAGAAATATGATTCACTGCTGCTGTATACGAACCTGGCCATTGAATTGTACCCGAATCAGCCGGTGAGTTATTATTTTGCCGGTGTAGCTGCCAATCAGCAAGATCAGTATGCAGATGCCGTTAAAGTGCTGAGGCGCGGTCTTCCGCTGGCGGTGAGCAACATGCAACTGCGGGCAAGCATGTTATCGATGCTGGGCGATGCCTATCATGAGTTGGGCGAACATGTGCAATCAGATGATGCCTATGAGAACAGCATCCGCATCAACCCCGACGATGTGTTCACGCTAAATAATTATGCGTATTACCTATCTCTGCGGAAGGAAAATCTGGAGCGCGCAGCCGAGCTGGCCAAGCGCGCCAATGAGCTGAGGCCGGGCAACGCTTCGCTGGAAGATACTTATGCCTGGGTGTTATATCAGCAGGGAAAATATGCCGAAGCCAAGAAGTGGCTGGAGAAAGCGCTTGCGAACGGCGGTGAAAAAAGCGGGGTGATCCACGAGCATTATGGCGATGTGCTGTATCAGACCGGCGACACGGCCAAGGCGCTCGAACACTGGAAACTGGCCAGGGAATACGGTGAGGCATCGGATTTGATAGATAAAAAGATAGCGGAAGGCAAACTCATAGAATAACCGGAAGCACAAGCGTATGCGAAAATTTGCGTTCATAGTCGGCGTAGTGGCTGCAATGGTGTTTACTTCCTGTAAAACCACCGGCCCGCTCTTTTCCGGCAAGATACGGCCAACCACTGCGGAGGCATTGGACAGCGAGATCCGCGAACGGATGGTGCGCTGCGAGACCTTTTCGGCGAAGGCCAAGGTAGACGTGAGTTCACTTTCGGCCAGCAACAGCTTCTCGGCCTCTATTGACATCCGTCGCGACTCCCTGATCGGACTTTCACTGCGCGTATTAGGCGTTGAAGGTGCGCGTGTGCGGATCACGCCCGACAGCATTGAGATACTGGACCGGCTGAATCAGCAATATATCCCGCGCGATTATCAATTCCTGCGCGACAGCTTTAATCTGGACCTGAGTTTCACAGACCTGCAAAACCTTATCCTGGGCAATCCGCTGGCCTATGACAGCGCCACGCTGACCCTGGGTGAAAGTGACGAGTATTATATACTGCATGCGCAACAAGGTGTGTATAAAAACACCCTCACCCTGTCGCCCGACTTTAACATACTCCGTATGTTTATCGTGGATTTGTATGCCAAGCGCAATCTCACCCTGAATTATGCCGGGTATGAGAAAATAGGCGGGCGGCATTTTGCGTTGAACAGAAACATCGTTTTGGATGCCAGGGACAAACTTCAAGCCGAGATCGAATTTTCCAATGTGGAGTTCGATCAGCCATTTGACTTCAGTTTCACTGTTAACCCGAAATACCAGCGGGTGGACTGACCTATTCCGGCATTCCCTTTTCTCTACCCTTATTGTGATCTTCTGCCTGAGTGCGGGTGACCTGCGTGCGCAATCCAATGACAAGACTGCGCTGGAGAACAAATACAACAAGCTGCAGGAAGAGATCAAAGACACGGAAGAGCTCCTGAATTCGACCAAGAAGAAGAAGGAGAACTCCATGAATGAGTTAAAGCTGCTCAACCGCAAGATCGACATGCGGGAGGAAGTGATCAACAACATTGCCGCGCAGGTGAATTCGGTGAACAGCGAATTGATGCAAACCAACCGGGCCATCAAGGCTATGCAGGACGACATCTCCGAGCTTAAGAAGCAGTATGCGCAAATGGTGTATTACACCTATATCAACGATCAGGATTACAAGCCGCTGCATTTCATATTTTCGGCGCAGAGCATCAATGATGCGTTCCAGCGCGTGCAATACATCCGTTCATTTCATGGGTTTCGGAAGGATCAGATCACAGCCATCGAGGACATCAGTCAAAGCCTTGAATCGAAGATCGCACAGATAGAGCAGGAGAAGCAGGAAAAAGAAAGTCTGCTTACCAAAGAAGAAAAAGAGAAGAAGAAGCTGGATGAAGAGAAAGCAAAAAAAGACTCTGCCGTAAAGAAACTGCAGACACAGGAGAAGGACCTGAAGAAGCAGATCGATAAGAAAAAGAAAGACGCCACATCGCTGAAGAACAAGATACAGGCGATCATTGCGGAAGAGATCAAGAAAGAGAAGCAACGCGCTGCGGAGGAAGCGGCCAAGAAGGAGGCGGAGGCCAAGAAGGCTGCCGAGAAATCCGGCACTACCACCACCTCTTCCACCACAACCACCACCCCTGCTCCTAAGGAGAAGCCGGCAGAAGCAGTGAATCTTGGTCTTACACCCGAGATGCAGCTCATCTCCAAGAATTTTGCCGGCAACAAAGGCAAGCTACCCTGGCCTGTAGAACGCGGAACGATCACCGAGCGGTTCGGCAAGCATGCGCATCCGGTATTGAAAGATGTGATCGTGGAGAACAACGGTATCGATATCGCGACCGCCGATGGTGCTGCCGTGCGCAGTATTTTCGATGGAGAGGTCGTAAATGTGATCTTCAATCCATCCTTCCAAAAGGGTGTGATCATCAAACACGGCGAATACTACTCAGTATATACCAACCTGATCGAGGCGAATGTAAAAGCCGGCGATAAGGTTAGCACCAAACAAAAGATCGGCACCGCCTGGGAAGACCCGGAAGAAGGCAAAACGGAAGTGCATCTGGAGATCTGGAAAGGCACCGTGATCCTGGACCCGGCTTTGTGGATCACGAAGTAGTGAGTGGTGAGTGGTGAGTGAGGTGGGATAGATAGTTTGGCAGAGGATT
>DAIMYJ010000038.1:20653-25567 GCA_036734545.1 Chitinophagales bacterium | reverse complement strand
GCGTGTAGCGAGTATCGAGTCGTATGCAGGCACTAGGTTCCATTTTGGATTGACCCACTCACCAAATTGGTATCGAGTAGTGAGTATCGAGTATCGAGACGAATGCAGGAACTAAGAACCCAGATTGACCCACTCACCCACTCACCCATTGACCCATTGACCCACTCACCGCACCAGTTCGTTCAGGTTGGCGGCGATGGTAATGTGATGTGATCCGCCGGCGAGCGAGTAGAACTCGTGACCATAGTCGATGCGGTAGCGTTTGATGGCCATGCCGAAACCGAGGGAGAATCCGGTGAGGCCGCGACGGGTTTCCACAGACATTTCCTTGCGGGTCATATGATCATAACCGGCGCGCACCATTACATTCTTTCCGAAATAAAATTCACCGGCAACATTTAAATGCCGTGCGATCTTGTCGACGGTATAATTCTTCTCTTCGGTAACGGTATCGGTGCTGAAGATATTCACTTCACTCACCGCGTTGGGATCATCGTACCGTATATCAAACTGTTGCAGGTCGTGCAGCGTTAACGACACCCGAAGCGGCAGGTAACGCAGTCGCTTGGAAATGCCGAGGTCGATGCTGAAGGGCAGTTCCTCAAAGTTACCGTCGACATACGGTTTGAACTGTGTGCCGATATTGCGGAGAACAAGTCCGGCGGTAAATAAATGCGCCGTATCCACGTAAGCCATGCCTACATCCGCAGCCATGCCGAGGGAGGAATAAGATTCGAGTCGGCTGTACAGTGCTTTGGCATTCACCCCATAGCGCAGTTTGCCTGTGCCATAGCCGATGCCCCACACGGCTGCATACTCGCTGCCGGAGAATTTGCCGATGGAATTGCCTGCGGGGTCGGTCATGGTCATGTTGCCGTAGGTGCGGTACATGATCCCTCCGCCCATGGTCGCATTCCACTTGCCCATATGCTTGCCATAAGCTGCATAGCCATGTGTAACGCCTGATGGCATAAAGGCATGGTTCACACTCATGGCACCATCCATGGCGCTGTTGAGCAGTGCCGGGTTCATGTAACCGAAGGTCACATCCTGATCATAGGTAGAAACATTCAAACCGCCCAGTCCGCTGATGCGCGCCGATGGCGGCAACTGCAGGTAGGCATAGGTATAACTGCCGCCATACTGGCCATAGAGGGCCACTGTTCCGATGAAAAGTAAACCGGTGAGGAGATGTCGCAAGCTGTTCACTGAGTCCAAAAACGAAAAGTCCCGCAAAAAATTTTACGGGACTAAGGTAGGATAAATCGTTGAATCACTTTGACCTTTTTCTGACAGCAGCCCTGCCCTGTGTTTTGGTTTTGGCTGCCGGCCTTTTCTCAGGCACAAGGGCAATATCGAGTACTTCCAGCATGGTATCCACGTAGTGGAAGCGGAGGCCTTTGATGAAATCAGCATTGATCTCGGCCACATCTTTTTTGTTGGCCTTGCACATGATGATGTCCTTGACCCCTGCACGCCGCGCTGCCAGGACCTTTTCCTTGATGCCGCCTACCGGCAGCACCTTGCCGCGGAGTGTGATCTCACCGGTCATGGCGAAATGCGGCTTCACCTTGCGACCGGTAAAGGCGGAGGTGAGGGCAGTGAGCATGGTGATACCTGCACTCGGCCCATCTTTCGGGATCGCACCTTCGGGCACGTGAATATGAATGGACTTTTGTTCGAAGATATCTTCGGGTATCTGCAGTTTTGCTGTGTTGGCGCGAATGAAGGCGAGTGCCGTGGAGGCTGATTCCTTCATCACATCGCCCAGGTTACCGGTGAGTTGCAGGGTGCCTTTACCCTTGCTAAGCGATGTTTCGATGAACAGCACATCGCCACCCACGGGTGTCCACGCCAAACCTACCACTACCCCTGCGGGCAGGGATTCGAAAATGCTCTCCTTATCGAACTTCGACGGACCGAGTATCTTTTCGATATCTGCCGGCTTGAGGGCTTTGTTATATTTCTCGCTTGTAGCTACAAACTTGGCAATGCGGCGCATCACGGAAGCCAGCTGTCGATCGAGTTCACGCACGCCACTTTCGCGGGTGTAATGTTCGATGAGGGATAAGAGTGCGGCGTCTGAAAAACTCACGTCGCGCGCACGCAGTCCGTGCTCCTGTTTCTGCTTGGGCACCAGGTGGCGCTTGGCGATCTCTACTTTCTCTTCGCTGGAATATCCGCTCAGGTAAATGATCTCCATACGATCGCGCAAGGCAGGTTGTATGGTGTTGATGTTGTTCGCAGTAGCGATGAACAATACTTTCGAGAGGTCGTACTCGATCTCGAGGTAATTATCATAGAAGGTACTGTTCTGTTCGGGATCCAGTACTTCCAGCAAAGCGCTGGACGGATCGCCGCGGAAATCGGTACCAACCTTATCGATCTCATCCAGGATGAAAACAGGGTTGGAGGATTTGATGCGTTTCAGCGATTGCAGCACGCGTCCGGGCATGGCGCCGATATAGGTTTTACGGTGACCGCGGATCTCACTTTCGTCGTGCAGACCGCCAAGGCTCATGCGCACATACTTGCGGCCGAGGGCACGTGCCACCGACTGTCCCAATGAGGTCTTACCCACACCGGGAGGACCTACGAGGCAGAGGATGGGCGATTTCATGTCGCCCTTCAGCTTCAGTACGCTGAGGTATTCAATGAGCCTGTCTTTGATCTTATCCAGACCATAGTGGTCGTGATCGAGCACTTCCTGTGCATGATGCAGGTCGAAATTATCGCGAGTGTATTCGTTCCACGGTAATTCGAGGAGCAGCTCTATATAATTCGTGATCACACCATATTCTGCGGCATTGGGATTGAGGCGTTGCAATTTGTCGATCTCTTTATCGAACACCTCCTGCACAGCCTTCGTCCATTTTTTCTCTGTTGCACGGGCACGAAAGCGTCGTATCTCTTCATCCTGTGAAGAGCCGCCGAGTTCTTCCTGAATGGTGCGCAACTGCTGGTTCAGAAAATATTCGCGCTGTTGCTTATCCATATCACTGCGCACCTTATTCTGGATCTTATTCTTCAATTCCAGAACCTGCAGTTCATTGTTCAGGTGATTCAGCACCATGGATGCGCGCAGTGCCATTTCGTCCGTTTCGAGCAGCTGTTGTTTGTCGGCCACATCTATCTGCAGGTTGCTGGAGACAAAATGGATGAGGAATACCGGGTTGTTGATATTGCGCAACACCACGCTGGCTTCCTGCGGGATATTCGGAGATATTTTCACGATGCTGTTGGCCAGGTCCTTGATGGCGCCAACCTGCGCATTGAATTCTTTCGGATCGGGATGCGGGATATCTTCCAGCAGTGTGATCTTCGCCTGAATGAAGGGATCCTGCGTAATGAATTCATCCACCGCGAACCTGCGCTTGCCCTGAATGATCACTGTAGTGGAGCCATCGGGCATCTTCAGTTGTTTGATCACCTTGGCGATGACACCGGTGGTATAGAGTTGCGATGTTTCCGGGTCTTCGATATTGCCATCCTGCTGTGCCACCACGCCGATGAGTTTATTGGTGCGGAAAGCATTCTGCAGGGCCTTGATAGACTTCTCCCTGCCCACGGTAATGGGCAGTACGATGCCGGGGAACAGCACTGTATTGCGCAGGGGCATCACCACGATCGTGTCGGGGTAATCGATCTTGGGCTGATCCTCTTCCTCCTCTAACGACAGGATGGGCATGAACTCAACCTCCTCTTCCACCATGGACGAAAACATCTGATCGTCAAATCCGTATTCTCTCATTGTATTCCTGAGTTTTGTTAGCCGGCTGTTACACTTCAACGCGTATTCCGGCAGGTTTATGTTCCAATAGTCGTGCCCATGGCCGATTCCTGTCAGATTCCGCCAAAAATGCCGAAAACCGGGCGCTAATCTGCCAAATTTGGTACATTTGTAAGGCATGACCCAGGCACTCCTCTTCAAACAACTGTTTGTTTACCTCCTGCCTTTCAACTTTCTGGTGGGCGAATACAGCCTCGGTATGCAATACCGTTTCCACGAGGAATGGGCGGCCGACCTGACCTTCGGCTACCAGGACGCCATAGAGGGGAGTCCGCAGGCCGAGCTGTACCAGGATGTGATGCGCCAGGGTGCCTTTTACTACAGCGGCCCGGTGGCCAAACTGTCGGTATTATCGCTGGTCCCCCGCGGTCCGAATCCGCTGAGGACCGATTACAACCAGCTGGAACTGGGGTATCGGTATCTGGGATTTGACAGCCTCGATTTCATGGATGAGGAAGAGGCCGGCAAGATGTTCAATATCACTGAGCGTATGCATGCCGTTAACGTCTCGTGGAAGGCCGGATACATCATCATCCCGCGCGAAGTATTTGAAATGAATGGTTTTGTAGGCTTCGGTCTGCAAATGCGGTTCAAGGAGACCACCGTGAACAGTTACGGATACAACTTCGACGCCCACCAATTTGACAAGAACGAAACCACGAATGCACTGCAATTCGTACCTTTATTTCATGCCGGTGTCAAGATCGGCCTGAAAACACGTTTACCTGAACAACCCTGAACATGCGTTTAATCCTCATTACACTGATCACCCTGGCCGGTATGTCGGGCAGGGTGTTCGGACAGTCGGCCCCGCCGATCGACCTCGACCACTTCACCACGCTGCGCAGCAGTGGTCTCTTGCCTGAAGACTTCACTGTCCGCTCATCGGAAAAATTCGCCCGCGAGCGCTCTGACGTAGAATATGACAGCAAGCGTGAGCGAAAGGATATGGAGACCTTTTTACTGGAATCCAATTTTCAGATCGAGGAGATGCTGCACAGCGGTCGTATCGTGTTTGGTGATACCATCACCAGCTACCTCAATGCGATCAAGGACGTGATCCTCAAGAATAATCCATCATTAAGTCCGAATATCCGCATCTATACCCTCCTATCGAATGATGT
>DAIMYJ010000038.1:8381-20553 GCA_036734545.1 Chitinophagales bacterium | reverse complement strand
TTACAGGGTGTGTTTGATGTGCTGCTGTACAGCTATTTACCCATCAACGATATCGTTTTTCCGAAAGAGCATTTTAATGACGGCTTCTATGTTTTACCGTCAACAGCATTTCTGGATACGGTGCAGTCAATAACCGCCGAAGAGGACTACAACGACGAGCAGCACACCCATCCCAATATCCGCAAGCGCAAGGAGAACGTGATGAGCAGGATCCCGGAACCGGTGGATTCAACAGGCACCGCCTCCGTGGTGGGTGAGGAAACCTTCAACTATATCCAAAAGGTGGCGCGCTTTCAGGGTTGTGCCTTGTTCCTGATGGATGTGCAATATGAGGAAGCACTGTATCAGGCGTTCATCTTACAGCAGGAATATCCAGATAATCCGTATCTGCAGCGTGTAGTGGCAAGATCGCTGTACAGCTGGGCCAATTATAAAAATGCTGGTACCACGCCTGATGATCACCGGTACTACAAAAAAATAGAGGGTGAATCGCAGCAGGTCTATCACCTCTTCCACAAACTCAACACCAAAGAATTTACCATCCTCGCGCTGCGCGAAACCTGGAAGGCCCATCTGCAGCAACCGGAAGACCCTGAACTCCTCGCCATGAGCAAGGATCTGGGTTACCTGTTGGCCATTAAACATGAATTGGATGCGGATGATTTCCTTACAACCGAAAAAATCGGTGAATATGCACTCAAACTTCAGCAACAGACGGATTCGCTGAAAACGGCACCACCCCCCACCGAACAGAAAAAAGAAAACAAGCCCACCAAAACGCAGAAGATCAAGGAAGAAAAGAATACGAAATCAGAGAGTGAAGAAAAAACACCCTATTGGAAGTTTGCCTATGGCAACTTTGTAGAGGACGAAACATTCCGTTCACTGTTGAAGATCACGGACAATGGTGATGAAGAGGTGGATGACCGACATTCAACCAGCACCTATACGATTTCTAAAAAGGGTCTGACGTATCATCTGGGTTTAAAGGAGGTGGTATTGGTAGATCCGGTGTTCATTAGCATTGATGAGCGCAGTAAGAATCCGATCGAATACATGGCTGCGGAAGAATCGAGAGAGTATCTGCATCAGGTCGTGGAGACCGGTGCTGCAGATCTGGGTCTGGATGTGACCTATCTCGACCACAGTGATCTGGAGCGATCCGGCATACAGGACCTCAATAACATCGCCATCCTATCGCGGTGGATGCATGAAGAACTTGCACATATGGGCAATGATGTGGATATGATCAACTCCACCTCTGCAGAGTTGAAAACCTTATCCGATAAACTGGGGGTAGAACATTTTGCGTGGATGGGCGTGGTCAGTTTCACGGAAAAGGAAAAATCCATTGCAGCTAAGATCGTACTCGCCTTTTACCCATTATTGACACCCTTCATGATCTACAATCTTGTCACACCGGATCAAAGCACTTTCTATTTTACACTGGTGGCCAACGGACAAACGGGAGACCTGGAGATGGTTTACTATACCGTGAACACACTGAACAACTCGAAGTCGACACACGCCAGCAATATTTATTACATCCTTCAACAAATCAAAACGCCCCGTAAATGAAAAAGTCACTCCTTATCCTATGCATGAGCCTGGCATCGGCCATGCATGCACAAAATCCGGGATACATGGGTAAGCACTGGATGGTGTATGCCATAACAGACATCGGGGCTGTATTTGAACAGGAGACCGCAAATGTGGACAATTATGAAAGCTTCGCGGGCGTCTCACTGGATCCGGCAAAATTTCGTGTGGGTATGTTCCCCGGGATCGGCACGGAATACACGATATCCAAATCGGTCACTTTAGGTGCGAACTTCAGGTATGTGGTGTTACACAACAGCATACAATACTATAGCAATAATGAAAGCTACATGAATAGGCCCACGTTGGTCTACGGCGGAGAGACACGTATCCAAAGCATGATGTACGGTGGTTATCTGAAGTTTCATCCCTTTTATAAAAAAGGTGTCATCGCTCCTATAGGCCGCTATCATCAGTTTGAGATCATTTCAGGCAAACAAAGGATCTCCAACGGCGATTACTACACCACCGATCCGGCTCTCATGGATTATCTGGCCTCACTGACCTCAGACGGTTTTTCCGCGACTGATCATACCATTGTATCAGATATTTCTGAATTGGGTTTTCCGGATATCAGTTATGCTTATTTCCGGTATACGTTTGGCGGACAGACCGTAATAAATGATCGCTATCCTGTAGATCTGGGTATGTATATCAATTATCCATCCGATCTGCTCGCGATAGCAGGTTCCGAATCTAGCTTTTACTATTCGCACGCCAGTGAGATGCTGAATTCATTGGCCATCGGATTTACATTCCGGATAGGCTTTTTTGTGCTATAAGTCAGCTGAATGACCGATCATGCTTATCATTCTCTTATCACCAGCACGCCTGCGCCTGATCCGCTCAACTGATATACACCTGCGGGCAGGCTGCGCATGTCGATCGTGATCGTTTGTTCACCAGCACGCAGTATCTGTGCTGTCCACAGCACCCTTCCGGTCATGTCGATCAGTTGCAGATGATCCTGTGCGCCGCCTGTCAGGAGATATTGCACGACGAGTACATCAGCTACCGGGTTAGGGAACACTTGCAGGTAATTGCCTGCGGTCAGATCTTCCATACCTACGGTAAAGTCAAAAGGAGCGCTGGTTGCCGTACATCCTTTTTCATCGGTAACCACTACTGTGTAAGTACCTGATTCCGTTGCCGTATAGGTACCGCCGGTGGCGCCTTCAATGAGTTCTCCATCGAGATACCACTGACAGATATAACAGTAACTGGCCGTTAGCGTATTTCCATCAGCGCTGATGGTCACCTCAAAGGCAGGGATTTCATCGACCGTGAAGTTCACCACTCTGGAGCAACCGGCAGCATCGGTAACAGTTACCGTGTAGGTACCTGCTTCCAGCTCGCCGACATCTTCTGTTTCTGCTCCTGTAGACCAGTCGAAGGTATAGGGACCGGTGCCGCCAGTAACGTTGATGTCAATGGCGCCATCCTGTGAAAAGCAGATATATTCCGTTACTGTTCCGGATACCACCAGATCACCGCAGGCATCGCCGATACGATAGATCTCGCCGGTTTGCAGGTTGGCGCAATACAATTCACCATTCACATCCTCACCGTAAGCAGAAATGTCTTCCTGCACATCATCAATGCGTTCAAACACCCAGGGTGCGCCGCCGTCGGCATACACCCACCACCAGTTGCCGGACACATAATCGGCACAGAGGTAATACCCCTGCATAGCAGGATATTCTGAACCGCGGTAAACAAAGCCGCCGGTGATGCTGAAACCGCCGGTCGTGAAATTATGCGGGTAGTCCATGATCGGGAACACATACGAGGCCGTATCGCCGTCGCAGCCTACCATGTTAAATTCATCGAACGCTTCATAGCATCGCCAGCCGTAATTCAGTCCGCCTACCCCGGCCGGTTCCACGTTGAGTTCCTCCCAGAGGTTTTGTCCCACATCGGCCAGCCACATATCGCCTGTCAGCTGATCGAAAGAAAAACGCCAGGGGTTGCGGAGTCCTGATGACCAGATCTCCGGCAGGGTGTCGGTAGCGCCGGCAAACGGGTTGTCGGCGGGAATGCCGAAGGGCAGTGCGCCATCCACATCGATCCGCAGCATTTTGCCGAGGCGGAGCTCCGGGTTCTGGGCGCGATCGCCGGGGTCACCGGCGCTGCCGCCATCCCCCATCCCGATATACAGGTAGCCGTCGGGACCAAATTTTATGCAGCCGCCGTTATGATTCACAAAAGGCTGATCGATGTTCATCATGACCAGCTCCGAAGCGGGGTCGGCCAGGTTCGGGTCGCCGGCGCTCACGGAAAAGCGGGATATCACGGTATTGCCATCGTTATCGATATAGTTGACATAGAAATAGCCGTTGGTGGCATAATCGGGGTGAAAGGCCAGTCCCAGCAACCCCTGTTCCTGATAGCCGGACTCCACCTGATCGGCGATATCCAGGAAATCACCGGGCAGCACCGTGCCATCGAGCTCCACGATGCGGATCGTGCCTGCACGCTCCACAATGAACAGTCGGTCATCCCCGCAATGGGCAATGTCGACCGGGCTGGAAAAGCCGTCGGCAAAGGTTTCCAGCGTGATCACAGGCTGGGCTGACAGGGTTCCGAAGCCGGCGAGCAGCAGGGAAGGGAGGAGTAGGTAGGCACGCATGATGTTGGATTTGACCGTAAAAATAGGTGTTCCCGGAAATGTTAAGGTTTTATCCTGTCCGCAAGGGCTGTCAGATTGTTGTCACAATTGTGGAAAGAATTACTTGTATATACAGAAATATGCCTTATCTTAGATGACTAATTCAATTTAACCTACCTCTCTAACATGAAAAAATTATTGATCGTTGCCATTGCCGCTACTACCGCGGTGGCATTCTCCTCATGTGCCAAGGACAGGATCTACGGTTGTACCGACCCGTTCTCGATCAACTATAACCCGAATGCTACCGACGAAGACGGCAGCTGCTTCAAGCCTTCCAGCCAGAAGCGCGCACTCGTTGGTGATTTCACGGCTACCTGGTGCCCGTATTGCGGACAGTGGGGTGCTACTGAATTCAAAGAAGCATTAGAGCAATCCGGTGCCAATGCCGTTGCCCTGGGCATTCACAACACTGACGAACTGACCACCAGCGAATCAACCGCCCTCACCGATTATTACGGTGCAGAAGGTATCGTTGGCGGCTATCCTACCCTGTACGTGTGGAACCAGTCATCCTTCTCTGATGGCGCATCCGGTGCCGGCATGGTGAGCACTGAGGTGGGTGCAGGTCCGGCAGAAGCCAGCGCAGTTGCAGGCTTTACCGATAACGGTGCTTCTCTGACCATTTCCGTAAGCGCAATGACCTTTGCTGATGTGACCGGTGATTACTACGTAGCTGCCTACCTGATGGAAAACGGCATTGTTGCCCTCCAGCAGATCGCAGGCGCCGATCCCGATCCGAACTTCGTGCATGATCATGTGATCCGTACCTCTACCAACGGTTCCTGCTGGGGTGAGCAATTCATCTTCGGTTCAGGCTCTAACGGTACTGCATGGAACAAGACCTACCAGATCGAAAAGAACGATTCATGGAAGATCGAGAACATGTATATGGTGGCCATCGTTTGGAAATACGACAGCGCTGAAGGTAAATACACCTACGTGAATGCACAGGAAACAAAAATGTGATCCTTCACAATATAACTTCTTACAAAAAGAGGCCGTCTTAAAAGATGGCCTCTTTTTTTTGTACCATGCACATGATAGATCGAAACCGGAGATAGGCGCTTCTGCTATGCAAATCGGGATCACTTTGGTGTTCCGCTGATACCGCAGATGAACGCAGAAAAACACTTAAACAGTCAGCGAAAATCTGCGCGATCTGCGGGAAACATCAGGTAGTCCGCCGATGTATATGAAAAGCGCAGAAAAATGACTCCCCTCAGGCCAGTTGCCGCTTGTACAGCTGAATGGTATTTTCAATACCATAATACAAGGCGTCGCTGATGAGTGCATGGCCGATGGAGACCTCATCCACCCATTCGAGAGACCGGATCAAATAGGCCAGATTATCCAGATTCAGATCATGACCGGCATTGATGCCCAACCCTATCGCATGTGCAGCTTGTGCCGCTGATCTGTATGCGGATACAGCTGCCTGCCTGTCGGCATGGAAATGCTCGGCATACGGTCCGGTATAGAATTCTATTCTGTCGGTTCCGCTTTCCTTTGCGGCGTGCACCTGTTCGATATCAGGGTTCAGAAAAATGCTCACGCGCACGCCAAGGGCATGGATCTCTGCGGTGATATCTTTCAGATACTGCATGTTGTTCATCACATCCCATCCGGTATTGGAGGTGATCACATCCGGCGGGTCAGGCACGAGTGTAGCCTGAGCGGGGCGGATATCGCGGATGATATCCATATAGCGTTTATCGGGATAGCCTTCAATATTGAATTCGGTCTTCACCACCGGCGCCAGCGCATAAACATCGCGCAGCGTGATATGCCGTTCGTCGGGACGCGGATGCACCGTGATGCCGTCGGCACCGAAGCGTTCGCAATCTACCGCGAATCGCACCACATCCGGAAGAGCTCCGCCGCGTGCATTGCGGAGCGTTGCCACCTTGTTGATATTCACCGAAAGCCTGGTCATGGTGCAAAGGTACTATAAGCACGGAATGCCTGCGCTTCTTCCGAAACATTCCGCAAAGGGATCCGGTGCAGGATGCGCAAAAAAAAGGGGCAGAATTTCTTCCACCCCTTTCGAAAGCTACTTATGCGAACGATCAATAGCGGTAATATTCCGGCTTATAAGGACCATTCTTTTCTACGCCGATGTAACCGGCCTGTTTGTCATTCAGTACTTCCAGATCCACACCCAGTTTCGTCAGGTGGAGGCGGGCCACTTTTTCGTCGAGGTGCTTAGGTAAGGTATATACCTTATTCTCATACTGTGCATGATTCTTCCACAACTCGATCTGAGCGAGTGTCTGGTTGCTGAAGGAGTTGCTCATCACAAAGCTGGGGTGGCCCATGGCGCAGCCCAGGTTCACGAGACGGCCTTCAGCGAGCAGGATGATATCCTTTCCATCGATGGAATATTTATCTACCTGCGGTTTGATTGTATCGCGGGTTTCGCCGTAGTTGTTATT
Organism: Chitinophagales bacterium; assembly: GCA_036734545.1. Classification (GTDB taxonomy): domain Bacteria; phylum Bacteroidota; class Bacteroidia; order Chitinophagales; family BACL12; genus UBA7236. Next base: position 13,851 of record DAIMYJ010000038.1, on the reverse strand, counting down.
CAACCAGGCTACATCGATCTCATCATCAAAGTGGCCGATGTTACATACGATGGCGTTGTGCTTCATCAAACGGAAGTGACGCTCGGTGATAATGTCGCAGTTACCGGTAGCGGTCACCACGATATCTGCTTCGCGTACGGCATCATCCATTTTCTTCACGGCAAAGCCGTCCATGGCTGCCTGGAGGGCGCAGATCGGATCGATCTCGGTCACGATCACGCGGGCACCGGCACCGCGCAGGGAGGCGGCAGAACCTTTGCCCACATCGCCGTAACCTGCTACTACTGCCACTTTACCGGCCATCATCACATCGGTGGCGCGGCGGATGGCATCCACAAGGGATTCCTTACAACCGTATTTGTTATCGAATTTGCTCTTGGTAACGCTGTCGTTCACATTGAACGCCGGCATCGGCAGGGTGCCTTTAGCCATGCGCTCATAGAGGCGATGCACACCGGTAGTGGTCTCCTCGGAGATACCGCGCACATGCTTGATGAGTTCAGGGTATTTATCCAGTACGATATTGGTGAGGTCACCGCCATCATCGAGGATCATGTTCAGGGGCTCGTTGTTCTCACCGAAGAACAGGGTCTGCTCGATACACCAGTCATATTCTTCAAGGCTCATGCCCTTCCAGGCGTAAACCGGGATACCGGCAGCGGCAATGGCTGCAGCGGCATGGTCCTGGGTAGAGAAGATATTGCATGAGCTCCACTGCACCTCGGCACCCAGGTCTTTCAGGGTTTCGATGAGCACGGCGGTTTGGATGGTCATATGCAGACAGCCGGCGATACGCGCGCCTTTCAGCGGCTTGGAAGCGCCGAACTCCTCACGGATGGCCATCAGGCCGGGCATCTCGGCCTCAGCCAGTTGTATTTCTTTACGTCCCCATTCAGCGAGGGTGATGTCCTTTACCTTATACGGTAATTTCTTGTCGGTGATAACGTTCATGTGATTTGTTTAATGATAGAATAAACGCCATGCAAAGGTAATCAATTGCCCAGCCATTGGCAATGAGTGAACCAATTCACGGGGGTTTCGGTTCATGGGAAGAACAAGTTTAGTGGAGGGTTAACGGATATCCTCGAAACGCTTGTATTTTTACACCTGTTAAAAACCTCACTATGTATCCAAAAGAACTGGTAATGCCGATGAAGGAAGAGCTGCTCAACGCAGGCTTTGAAGACCTTTCAACACCTGAAAAGGTGACATCGGCCATAAAAGAGACCGAAGGCACCCTGCTGCTGGTATTCAATTCTGTATGTGGCTGTGCCGCCGGCGCTGCCCGCCCCGGCGTTAAGATGTCGCTGACCAATGCCGTAAAACCGGATCGTTTAGGCACTGTGTTCGCCGGTTTTGACATTGATGCCGTGGCTGAAGCCCGTCGTCATACCCTCCCCTACCCGCCCAGCTCTCCCAGCGTAGCCCTGTTCCGCAACGGCAAACTGGTGTACTTCATGGAGCGCCATCAGATCGAAGGCCGTAACGCCCTGATGATCGCGAGCGACCTGGCCAATGCCTTCAATAAATATTGTGCTGTAGAAGCCTGACAGGCACTGCTGCACGCATATAATGCTCAAAGCCTTTGACGTATTCTTTATACGATCAAAGGCTTTGTTGTTTATCGGCCTCTCCGGTCAACCGGCGGCCGCGGATCAGTTCCGAACGATCATGCCGGTGCGCACCGTACCTGATGCGGTGATCCTGACCATATATTGTCCTGACGGCAGTGTTGAGATATCTGCAGAATTACCTGTCCGGATGAACTGCACCGGTCTGCCGGTGATATCGAAGATATCGATCTGTGCATCTGCTTCAAGGCCGGAGAACAGTATCTGTCCGGATGTGGGGTTCGGATACATGGCGAGGGGTGTGTAATTCCCTTCTGCAACACCGGTCACTACCTGAATGGCCTCACTGCTGTTTGAGCGGCAGCCATAATGTTTGTTCACCTCCAGTTGCACCGTGTAATCTCCTTCTGCCGCATAGGCATGGATGGGGATCATCTCCGTGCTGGTGGTGCCATCACCAAAATCCCAGTAATAACTGTCTGCATCGGTTTCTTCGGGTATGAACTGATAGCTCGTGCCGGTCAGCGGCAATGCGCTGAACGAAGCATCCGGCGCAGGCACGGCATCTGCCTCGAGGGCATCGTCCATCCACTCCAGACGGTCATGCAGGAAGTTGCGCACCTCTTCCACAAAATAGGCGTGATCCGTGACACCCAGCTCTGACCATTTTTGAAAATTGCGCGCAGGAGCATCGATGCCGAGGTCGGCATACAGCGAATCGATGAGTTGATCGAACGCCGCATCACTTAAGATATCCGCCCGAAGGTCCGTCCAACGGCAATACACTTCACTGCGATACTCAGGATCTTCCTGAAATTTACTCCACCAGAAAGGAAAGGGCCACATAGGATGTGTCACTTCCCATACCCAGTCGGCAGTGGTCCACGGCAGATACCCGCGGTCGTAATCCCATGGCGGACCAATGAACACCTGACCATTCTTCTCTTTATATAAAAACGTACTCCTGCCGTAACTATCGTAATTCGAAGTGAATTCATTTACCAGCATGAAATCAATGAATGACTTCACAGAAATATATTGGCGGTATCCCAGCGCCGGATCCAGAAAATCATCGCCGTGCAGTGCATCCTCAAAACTATCTACATATGCGATGATATAATCCAGTTGTTCGGGCATGATCTCCTCAATGCGCGGCTCCACCATTTTGTAAGCTACGGGAAATTCACAGGTGGCATCGTTGATGGGCGCGTATTCGCTTTCCCAGTCATTGGGTGTGAAATTCTCGTTGATCTCGAATATATAACCGCCTGTCAGTTCTTCACCGGCAATATCCTCAGGATCCAGTTCGGCGATATCTACGCGGTTGGCATCGCGTTTTATCTTTTCGGTGAGGGAGAACACACCCATATATTCACCATCCACGAGCAGTTCGCAGTATACGGTGCGCGGCGCATAGCGTTCCATGCGGCGCGACATGATATAGGCGATCTGATTTTTCATGAGTGAATAATCCAGGTATTCTGATTTCAATATCCAGTCATTTTCTGCAGGTAAACCCAGAATGGCTGCATCGATCGGTAAGCCTGTATCGTCGATCAGGTCGAAATCGTAATTCTTTTTCGGCATCCACGGTCCTGTGAAGCCCTGCAGTTCAACGAGGATATCACCGTCATAGGCGTAATCAGTATCATTGGTGTAATTCATTGCGCCGGGGCCATTGTCGATGATCTGCAGCGATGCCGTTATCTTGGGTTCGTTCATGATGAGCTGTCCGCCGGTGTTGATCTTCACGATCGGCAACTGACTTTCAGAAAACGGGAACGGTTGTGCCGGTTCATCACCGAAGGTGATGGTCCAGTCGATCATATATCCCTGATCAGCGAACGCCCAGGTATCCAATATGAGTAATTTCCAAATACCATTCGGGTTCTGGCCGTTATTGGGCACACCCATATCGCCCATGGGTTTCCATTCTCCAGTGTACGGAGCCGTGCCGTCATAAATGAATTGTGCTGCGCCTTCATTGAAGCAGGTATTCACAAAATCCTGTACGCCCCAGCCCACTCCGCTTACTAAAAGAAAGTTGGATCCATCCGGTGCCACCAGGCGCACGTCGAGGTCGCTGTCCCAGGTATGATCAATATTGAAACACACCGATTCGAGGCCGAATGTGCCATCGATCACGTCAGGCAGTCCCGACACGGTCATCTCGAAAGCGATGGACGTTCCGTCGTCGGGGATCCAGGTGTTTTCCACTTGTGTGAAGGATTGCGCGTGCGATACGAGACGGCCGGCGCAGAGGAGGATCAGGAGAAAATGGCGTAGGTGCATAGAAATGGTGAACGAAAATACGCAATCAGGCGCATTGTGCCTGTCGCCCGGGCGTCATAAAGATCCCAGAAAGAGCAACAATTTGTCGCGATCGGCTTTGCTGAGCTGCATGAACTGCTGTTTAGCTTTTTCCGCTTCACCGCCATGCCACAGCACGGCCTCTTCGATGTTGCGTGCACGGCCGTCGTGCAAATAGAAGGTGTGTTTATTCACCGTTTGGAACAGGCCGATACCCCACAGCGGAGGGGTGCGCCACTCAGTGCCGGAAGCCTGGTGGTCAGGGCGACCATCGGCGAGCCCGGGTCCCATATCATGCAGCAGGAGGTCTGTGTAAGGTCGTATGACCTGATCATTGAGTACGGAAAATGACGGGTGCGTGCCGGTGGTCATTTTATCAATGTGGCAATTGACGCAACCGATCTCGCGGAATATCTGCCTGCCGCGCAAAACGTTCGGATCATCCACATTCCTGCGTGCAGGTACGGCAAGGGTAGCTGAATAAAGGACAAGTTTCTGCAGGTCGTCATCCGGAAATTCCGGATCGCCGCCATTCGGCAATTGCCGTAATGCCGACTGCGCCTGTGTGATATGTTCATCGTTGAACACAGTGGTGGTGATGCCCATATCGCCGTTGAAAGCGCCGCATATCTGTTGCATCAGTGTGGGCTCATTCGCCTTCCATCCGAAGCGCCCCAGTTGCTGTTTCGATTCGATCACATTCCATACATAATTCGGCCGTCCGCTGATGCCATCGCCATTGGTATCCTCCGGGTCAGCGAAAGACAGGATGGTTTTTTCATCTACTGCTTCCAGCAGGCCGAGGCCTATCATTTGTGAAGCCACGCGTGGAGAGGTGAGCACATCTGCGCGCATCGGACCGTAGCTCAGATCAAAAAAGCGGATCACCGGTTTGCGCAGTGTATAGGCGGTGCCGTCGGGGTATGTGCCACCGGTGGTTTCCCAGATCACCTCATATTGTCCTTCCCGCTGCGCGCCGTCGATCGCGTGCTCCTGAAATTGTCCGCCATACACCGGTTCCGGCAGTGGGGCACCGTGTGCATCGGCGCCGGGAATGCTTAGGCGTATTAAAAAGCCCTCTGATAATTGTCCGATCGTTGCCGGCGGTTGCCCGCGGCCGTCTTTAAAGTGACAACCGCTGCACGACTTCGCATTGAAATGCGGACCCAATCCGTCGCGTGCTTTTGTGCTGGCAGGTGCCTGCACCCAGTTCTGGTTGAAAAAGGAATTGCCGACAAAAAACAATAATTCATCCTGTGCCGATAATCCGGGGATAGGCAGTGCGAATGCATTCACGGTTTTATCGAACACAGTGGCATTGCCGCCCGAAAGGGCTTCATCCGGTTCCGCGAAGAGAATGGCCGCAGCGGCCGTAGTATTTTTTTTGCATGCACTTACCGATAACACCACGAGTACTGCCGTGATGCCGAACATCACCATCAGCGGTCTGAGACGGGATCGGGAACAGCTATTCATTCCGTGGCGGATACATTGATCTGAAGTCCGAGCACCTGTGCGGCTTCTGCGCAGTGGTCGCCCAGCTGCTGCACATGCGTGATCGCGCGCATCACTTTTTCACGACCGGCAGG
>DAIMYJ010000038.1:0-8281 GCA_036734545.1 Chitinophagales bacterium | reverse complement strand
GTGAACATGCGCTCACCGGCCAATTCCACTTTTGCCAGCACGCCCATACCGGTGATGATCTTCTGCAGCGATGCGGCAGCAGAATCATGCACGAACTGCGAGCGGTAGTTACCCTGTTTATTCGGCGTCCAGGCTTCTACGAGCATACTTAAATGTTCTACCAGCAGGTCTGTGGTCATTTGCAGATATGTTCTGCGGCGGTCGTTGATGGTATTGCCGGAAATGAAATCTGTGTACGGTCGATGACCGGCTGCAGTGCTATCGAGGTCTTGTCCCCACAACATGAATTCCACGGCATGATATCCGCAGCTGATATTTTCCTCGCCGCCTTTTTCATTCAGGGATACAAGTAGCGGTCGGTCTATGACCGGAAATTCCGTCACATTGCTGATGATGCCTGCTGCCGGTGCGCCCTGCACATAATCGACATACGCTTCATCCAGTGGCCAGGCATTGAGTAATCCTTCCACACCGCCGGCGCCATTGTCGATGGGCCCGTCATAAAATCGAAAACCTTCTGTTTGTGCGTACCACCTGCGTGCTTCAAGCCATGCCTGTTGTGCCTGACGGAGGCTGCTGTCGGAAGGCTGTGCTAAAAAGGACTCCACGGCAGCCTGCAATACTTTCGCTGAGCCGAGGGCATCTGAATAAGTATTATACACCAGGTCTGCATACCCGTTGACCACCTCCTGCGCCGAAACAGCGGAACTGTCATCTTTCGGTGCGCTGCAGGCGGAGAATAGATGTATTATGGTCAAGGAGCCGCAAACAACAGCTAAGCGACTGAGATTGAAAACTTTGTACACGAATGATTATTTATACCCCTTCTAAACAGACAACAAAGGTACGGGTTCAGGGCTATATTGTCGTTTCCGGCTGAATACCTTAAATGTGGTATTCGAAGGATGTGGGAAGGGTTGCAGGGCCGACGGGCGGGTTATTTTCCGGTCTGGAACATCCAGTTCTGGATGGCGGTGATATCCCGGAATTCGGTCGGGATGTTGCGCACGTTGATGTAGAACCGGCGGATGAACGCCCATGATTCCGGTTTGCGGGGAATATCGATGGTATACACGCCTTTTTGCATCGGTATATCATTGCACAGACAATATCGGCAACCTTCACCGGTTTCTATATTGTATCCGTGATACACCAGGGTCATTTTCCGCAATTCCAGCAGTCGCTGGTTCACGGTATCGCTGTTGCGGAATATCTCTATCTCGTACAGATATCCCATGGGATCATACTGGCTGAGTATCCAGCAGGAATCCTTGACAGAATATTCCACCTTGGCCACGGCATACAGCATGGCGGCTTTGGTGGTATCTGTCAGAAAGATATCGCCGATGCGTGCAGAGATCACCTCCGGGGTGAGTTCATTCTTCTTTACGTCGATGATGTTGAAGCGAAATTCGCTGTAGTGTATGGTATCGCTTTGTGCATGGAGATGTTGCACCCCGGTAAGGAGCAGCATCCAAAAAATACTATGCACTGAACGCCAGTAATTCATGTGTGTTTCCGGCAATTTCGAGTCCGGCATTTTTTCCGGTATCGCTAAAAATAAGGCGATTTTCTTTCTTGTCGCGCAGCTGAATGTGTATAAGTGCCTGCATGCTCTCCTTTACGCGGCCTTCCATGAGTCCGAGCACGGGGCTTGCCAATTCAGCGCCGGGGGCTTTTTCTGCGCGCACCTCCAGGATGTGGCGGGCATCTTCCAGCACGATGTGCGCACCTGCGTCGTAGATATCGATCTTCCTGAGTTTAGCGCCGGTATAGGTGGCGAAACGATAGATGCGGCCATTCAGTAAAAATGCGCAGATAAAACCGACAAAGGCATTACCTACCCAGGGTATGCGGGCAACGGAAAGCTTGAACGAAGTGCCCGTTGCGGAAAAATGATTGCTCTGCATCCATATCCACGAAGAGGGAAATGAACGCCCCCAGTCTTTTTCGATGTATCCGCGGCCGCCGTTGAAATCCACTTCCTTTCCATGTATGATGAGCTTGCCGGTGAGCGCACAGTCGAGACTCACCACCTGATGATAACATTCCATGAAGGGAACGAATGAATACCAGCCCATGATGCCGGGCGACCACCATTTTTTCGGCCAGAGGGTGTGTTCACTGAAGTGTATCTGCCCTTTGATATCCGGCAACTGCAGTTTGATGCGGTTCATGGAGAAACTGTTGTCCTGCAGTTTCACCTTGAAACGTTTCTCATACGGCCTGAAGAAATCCGGATCAAAGGCATGATATTGTGCCGTTACCCGAATGCCATCCAGCACCTGTATGAATGCCTGACGCTTGCCTGCAGCATCCATGGCTATGCCGGGAATGAAGGCATAGGCATGAGCTCCGGTGCGGTCGACCATTTTAAAGTACCAGCCTTCAAAAAAGCGACGTTTCCTGAACCATCCATGATACTGCTCATGATGAAAAAAGGCGCGAATGTGTGCGGTGATACGGGACATGGGAGGAGTTATGGCACTTCAAACTTAGTTAAATGTTGCGAGGATATTGACCGCGATACCAAAAGGTTAACAAATGCGAACGGGATACCCCCGGCAACTGCCACGGATATCCCGCTCACCGACCGAATGCGGCCGTATACTTATTCGCTTATTGCTTTATGAACTCGCCGGCAGATACACCGTCCACCTGCACAAAATAGAGTCCGGGTGCCCAGGGCTGCACATCTACCTGCAACTGGTCAGCCGTCAGCATGGTGCTCAGCACCACCTTACCGGTAACATCGCGGATCATCACCATACCCTGTGCTGCAGGATGCATGATCGTGATCTGACTTGTGGCCGGATTCGGATATACCTGCAGCTGTGTATCTGCACTTTCCGGCACAGACAGTATGGCATTGAGTGTGATGTCTTCCAGATAACGGGGCATCAGCTGATAACCGTCCAGGTAAGGCATGTCAGTGTCATACTGACTGCCGATACCGGTGATGTCAACGGTGAACGCACCGCCCAGCATGGGTGCTGTCAGGGTGGACAGCGTGGTGTTATCATCGATGCGAATGGTATAATCATTCACACCATCGGTAAAGGTCACGTTGAATGAAGAACCATCACCCAGCCATTGTGTGAAATCTTCATAAACCAATCCGGTCAGTTTCACGATCTGTGATTCGGTGTCTTCATTGAGTGCGGTAACCACTGTAGCTGTCTGCAGCGGATTGCCGCCATCGATGAACCACAGGGTGTCGGGTTCGATCTCTGACAGTCCGTTGAACTGTGAGATGGTACCCTGCACGGTGATGGCATCGCCTTCCGTAACTGTATAGCCGAAGGTATTGTCGTAACTAAAAACACTGATACCGCCTGTAGCATCTATGAGTGTGAACTGCAAACCACCATCCCAGGTGTTGATGCCATGCACCACCCCGGTGAGTTCGGCCAATGTGCCGTTGCTGGTATTCACACCATTCATATCCACTGCGGTCACTTCTCCGATATCAAATACCGTATAAACCGGTGGCGGAGGCACATCATTATCGGTGATGAATAGTGTATATGAGGCCGGTAATCCTACCGCACATCCTCCGGATACATAACTTAATTCCAGGATCAGTGTCTCATCATCTTCCGTAGCCAGATCATCCACGATGGGCAGGATAAAGGTGTAGTCAACAGGATCCCCTGCAACCCAGTCGACCGTAAATTCTGTAAAGGTCACATCCGTGGCATCTGCCGTTCCACCTGCACCGATGCTCACGAGAACGGAGCAGTCGACAGATTCAGAGATCTGGATATTCGGATTCACGGAACCGGCATCTTCTGTTGCAGAAGCACCGGCTGGATCGAAGGTCACGAGCGGCGTAGGCGCTCCGGCGATGGCCGTGAGGGCAATGTCATCGAGTGCAAACTCATCGCGTGAACCGGTGCCGCTGACATCATCACCTGTCCAGCGCAGATACAGGATGCTGCCATCCGTAAAGGTAAGTCCGGATACCGTTGCAGACTTATACTCCACATACGGTGTAAAATCCATCGCTGCAGGCGAAGCATAATCCAACTCGGTGATCGGACTGTAGGTGATGTTATCGTAAGAAATTGAAAAATTATAGCTGTTACTGCGTCCGGCATCATTCAACACATATAAGGTGTAAGCCACACTTAACTCGGTTACATCCACACCGGTGTTGTTCTCGATCTTCAGGATGAAACTGCCGGGTGTAAAATCATCAGCGGTGGGCTGCACCATCAGTCCCTGATTGCCGGCAATATCAACGCCATAGATACCTCCTGCAGTGACCAGTCCCACGGTGACGCCTTTCGCGAAATCGCCGGTGGTTGCGGTGGCGCCGAAATCGACATCGCCATCGCTGAATCCGGTGGCGCTCCAGAGATCGGAATCGAGCATGCCTGCGCCGCCGCCGGGCTGGAATCCGGCGCCTGCGAAACCGGTGAAATCAATATTCACCGGTACATCGGTTGTGTTGATCATCAATTGTGCAGAGGCGACGCCGCTGATCATTACGGCTGATGCCAGAACGAGAAATTGTTTCATTGTGATTGCGTGGTTGTATTACTGTGCTTGTTACATTATTGCTTAATGAAAGGCGTAGCAGCGATGCCCTGCGTTGTTTCTGCCAGCAGGATATAATTTCCTGCAGGCAATTCGCGCACATCGATGCGTGCAGCAGGCTCGAGCGTACGCAGGAGAGCTCCTGAAATATCCATGATGTGGATGCGGTGTATGTTGCTGACACTGCTGATGGTGATGTATTCAGTAACAGGATTCGGTGTGATGGCGATGGCCGGAGCGGACGTACCATTTATCCCCGAAAAATCATTGTCCGTGATGGTGATGGCATGCGTGGTGATGGCTCCCGCCACACAGGTGCCGCCGGTCACTTCGAGGGTGAAGATGATGGTCTCATCGGATTCGATCTCGGTATCATCAATGATGTTGGCCACGAGTGATTGCACCGTTGCGCCGCCTTCCACAAAATTGATCGTTGCCGGCAGTGTCACCGAATAATCAAGTCCGTTCACCGCTGTTCCGGTTGCTGTAATGGAAACTGTGCAGTCGGCCGATTCAGAAACGATGATGTTGGTGTTCACACTGCCTGCATTTTCTTCTTTGGTATCAGAATCCACTACGAACGCTACGGAAGGAATGCTGGCCACATCGTTATCGGTGATGTTGATCTCGTAATCAGCAATACCGGCAACAACACAACCGCCGGTCCACGGGATCATGTTGATGAGCAGCATTTCAGTTGATTCTATCTCTGTATCATCGATGATGGGCACTTCAAAAGTTTGTGTAGTAGGTCCTGCAGCGGTAAAGGTGATGTAGTCAGGCAGGAAGAAAGAATAATCCAACCCGTTCTCCATCGTGGTGGCGAGATCCAGATACAACTGGAACACGCAATCACCGGGACCGTCGAGTTCTACGGTGCCGAATACGCTGCCCACGCCCTCATCTTCGGTAACACCTGCAGTGGTGAAGGTGGCGATGGGTGGAACGATGCTGTCGTTATCGGCGATAAAAATGGTGGTGGAAGGTGTCGCGCCGGCCACGCATCCGCCGGTGATATCATTCACGATGATGATACCGGTTTCGGTGGGTTCAGTGATAAGGTCATCCACAAAAGCAACGTTGATGGTAGCTGTGGTGGGCCCGCCGGCAGTGAACGTCAGCGTGAATGGTGAAATACCATAATCTGATCCCGGCGTTGCGGTTGATGACGGATCATAAGCGAGCGAGAAAGTACAATCTGCACTTTCACTGATAGAAAATTCGATGGTTGTGGAAGGAGTTGCTTCATTGACTTCCAATTCGGCAAACTCAAAATTATATTCCGGGATCATGGCTGCTTCATAGCCGACGAAAGAAAAGTTGTTGAGTCCGAATTCATCGCGCGAGCCGCCGCCGCCCACATCATTACCAGTCCAGCGCACATAGAAAAAATCGCCGGGTGCCACATCAAAACCGGTAGCGATCAATTCGAACGGCTGCTCATACAAACTGAGGTCTGCACTGTCAGGAGAAGTAAATTCGGAACCTGCGATATCGGTATAGGTGATATTATCGGTAGACCATGAACAGATCAGGTTGTTACTGCGATCCTCATCGTTCGATGCCCAGGCGGTATAATTGATGAACAGCTGGCCGATGTTCACGGCAGTATTGTTCTGTAAACGGAGGGTGATGCTGCCCGGTGTAAAGTCATCAGCGGTGGGTTGTATCCAGATCTTTACAGGCGACGGAACAAGGAGCGCGTAAATGCCGCCGGTAGTAATGCTCCCCAGAGCGCCGATGCCGCGGGCCAGGTCGCCGGCAAGCACCGTACCGCCGAAATCGACATCGCCGGTCGAGAACCCTTCAGCCGCCCAGATATCGGAATTGAGCGTGCCCAGGCCTCCGCCGGGTTGGAAACCGGCCCCTTCATAGTCCGAAATATCGGCCACGACGGGAACACCGGTTGCGGTGATGGATAATTGGGCCGCGAGGGGCGACAGTGCGAGGGCCAGAAGGGCCGGGAGTATGAGTTTCTTGGTCATAACGGGATGTTTTAACAACCGTAAAAATACGCACTATTTGCGGGAATACAGGCTGTTTTGGGGCGCCGGTCGGCCGGTGCGGAACGAAAATTGTGGTTGGTCATTGGGATATTCCGATGGGTTATGGATATTTGAAGCATTAACCGCCTCTGGGAAATGATACAATACAAGTTAACACCCGCTGCCGGCCAGCTCCTCATCAGCGAGCCGTTCATGCTCGACCCGAATTTCAAGCGCACGGTGATCATGCTGTGCGAACATCAGGAAGATTCCGGCACGGTAGGCTTTATCCTGAACCGCTCACTCGACGTGAAGGTGTGCGACGCGCTGGTCGATTTCGATGTGGTGCAGAACGAATTATTTTACGGCGGACCGGTAGCGCAGGACACCCTGCATTATTTGCATCGGTATGGCGCACAGATCGAAGACAGTTTGCATATCACGGGCGACATTTACTGGGGTGGTAATTTCGAGCAGCTGGGCGATATGCTGCGCCAAGGTATCATCGAACCGAAGAATGTAAAATTCTTTTTGGGATACAGCGGCTGGAGTCCCGGTCAGCTCTACGATGAGATGGACGAACGCTCATGGATCATTTCGCAGGCGAGCGGAAATTATGTTTTCGACACGCCGCGGCAGGAGCTCTGGAAAAAAGTGCTCGACGATCTGGGTGGTGAGCACAAGCTGATCACCAACTATCCGGAAGATCCGCGTTTGAATTAATGTTTTTTTAGGGGGAAAAAATGGATGCTTTGCTCCGTGCCGATGGGCATGGTGCACGGGGTGTCATTCCGGCGCCTATCCGCGCGGTATCTCAACGATCTGATCATCGGCCACCGCATAAACGGTATCTCCGGATCCAGGCTGTATGGTGTGCCCGCCCGTGAAACTGCCGAATGCCGGTAAAACGCCATGCTGCGCACCAAACCAGAAGCAGGGCAAGCGCAAACTTTGACGCGCCTTCCCCACCAAACGAATGCAGGGATGGATATGGCCATGAATATTATATTTTCCTTCCGGCACTTCCATGCGATCATGTGATAATATGACATCCTGCACATCGAGCTTATCGCGATGACAGATTATATCCGCATGTGCATACCAGGCCTCATCCAGAATATCATGATTCCCGATCACCAGGTGCAGAGCCACACGCTGCTTTTCACGCCAGGCGAGAAACTGTTCCATGGAGCGGTTCTGTTCGCTGTGAAACATATCTCCAAGAAAAATGATCTCCTGTGCCTGTGTTTGTATCAAAAGGTCATCGATGCGCTGCAGATCACGATCGATCATCCCCGCCGGAATGGCGATGCCATGCTTCCGAAAATGCGTCTCCTTCGTAAAATGCGCATCCGCTATCACCAGCATTGCCGCTTCCGGCAGGAAGAGCGCCTTTTGCGGAAGCAGTTCAAGTGAAAGGTCGTGAATACGGATCATGATCGGTGGTAAAGATAGGTGGATGTGGGGATTGGGGTGCTTCTTTCTTGAACCTCACCCCCCGCCCTCTCCTTGCATCCCTACGTTCCTCCGGGATACAAGGGGAGGGTGCTTATGTATAGATACAATGATCTGATCGCTTTCGTGCCCTCGCGAGATTGCTTCGCTGCGTCCCGCTGCACTGCGTTACGCCGGACTTGCTCGCAATGACGGATTGTGAGGATGACAAGGGTGGTTGCTTTGCAACCACGCGGAATTCAATACTGTAAGTCATTGCGAGCGAGAGAGGCACGAACGAGCGAAGCAATCCCATGATG
>DAIMYJ010000037.1:19893-25905 GCA_036734545.1 Chitinophagales bacterium | reverse complement strand
CCTCCAACATACAACCTACAACACACAACCTACAACCTACAACACACAACCTACAACTCCCCCCTCACCACTCCCATCGCAAGCTGAATATATTCGATCAGATCTCCCGCCACTAAATTTTGACCACCCATGGCTTCCATGGCCATATCACCGGCGAGACCATGCAGATAGACCGCAGCAAGCGCAGCATCTGCAGACGCAAATCCCTGCGCTATCAATCCTGTGATCATGCCCGTAAGTACATCCCCGCTTCCGGCCGTAGCCATACCGGGATTACCGGTGGAATTGAAATAGATATCTCCATTAGGCAACGCGATCATTGTATAGGCCTGTTTGTACACGATGATCACCCGCATGCGCATCGCCTGCGCGCGTATGTCATCATATAATGCTTTCCAGTGCTCTGCAACACCGAACAATCTGCTGTATTCCTTCGGATGCGGAGTAAGTATGCTGTTCTCCGGCAGGATATCCTGCAGTTCCGGATGTGCAGATAAGATCGTGATCGCATCTGCATCCAATACTAAAGGCTGATGTGCATGCAACAGCAATTGTGTAAGTGTATGTACTGCCTTCGCATCAGTACCCATACCCGGGCCCGCTGCGATGCAGGAAAAGGTTTTGTTCTGTAACACGGCTACCATCTCATCGGTAGGGGCGTGCATCACTTCCGGATGTTCAGGTATATAACCGTCGCTGCATAAGGTAACGAGCCCTGCGCCGGTCTTCAGTGCGGCAAAACTGCTTAATGCTGCCGCTCCGGGTGTGCGTGTGCTGCCGGCAACCACTAAAGCGCTGCCGTAAGTGCCTTTATGCGAGAAGCGCGCGCGTGCGGTGAATACGGCAGAAAACTGCTCATCGGTGAGCAGATGGTCCCCTGACGAAGCCTGCGCTGCCCATGCCTCCGATAATCCTATTTTTACCACCTCCCAATCTCCGGTATACGCAGCGTTATCCGCAAAAAAGAATGACAGCTTCGGTGTCTCAAAAGTGATGGTCCAGTCGGCACGCACGATGGCGCCGGTGCTTATCGTGTCGGCGAAAAGGCCGCTGGGGATATCCACCGCCACGCGAAAAGCATCTGCGGCATTCATCTGTTCGATGATCGCTGCATGCCATCCGGTAACCGGTCTGTTCAAACCCGACCCGAAGAGTGCATCGATGATGACAGGATAAGGCAGATCAGGTAGCGCATCACCTTCGCTCAATTGACGCACATCGACAGGCAATGCGCGCAGTCGCTGATCATTGAGGCGTGCATCTACCGAGCCATTTTCAATAGCGCCGATGATACACACCGTTGCAGCATAGCCGGCATGATGCAGTAATCGTGCAATGCCCAGGCCATCGCCGCCATTATTGCCGGTGCCGCAGACGATCAGTATCGGGGCATCGGGTTGTATGACCTGTAAAAAAGTGCGGGTGAAGGCAACACACGCGCGCTCCATCAGCATGCTGCCGGTGATCTGCTGTTCGGCGATCGTAGCGGCATCCCATGCATGGATCTGTGGCGCGCTGAATATTTTCATACTACGCGTTTGAGGATGCGTAATTTATGGGTGTATTTTTTAGCCTCACGGTTGTAAATACCGTAATGATCTATGGCATCCAAGCGCACACAGCCGCTGGCGTGTATGATCTGATCGTTGCCGAGCAGTATCCCTACATGTGTGATGCGGCCTTCTTCATTGTCGAAAAAGGCAAGATCGCCTTCGCGGCCTTCGTGAATGAAATGTAATGTCTTGCCCATGTCGGCCTGCTGATAAGCATCGCGGGGCAGGGCAACACCATACAGTTTGAATACTACCTGCGTGAATCCGCTGCAATCAATGCCGAACGGACTCCGGCCGCCCCACTGATAGGGTGCATGCAGGAATTTCATCGCGAACCTGCGGATGTGTTCACCGTTGAGCAAACCGCTTTCTTCATTTACGGCCTGTCCCGCATACACGAATTTTTCTTTGCCGATACGGAAATTCATGCCGTCGAAATCATACAGCGTGCTGCCCATTAATATCGGGAAACTGCGATCGTTGTTCGAAATGGTTTGCACCAGTTCTGCCGCAACAGAGAATTTGGACTTGCGCAATTTCTCCGCTTCGGCATGCGTGAGTGCGTGATGTTGCTTTTGGTGTATCCATCCTGTATACTGATCATACAACTGAGTGATGCGCAGCCAGTCTTCGCGCTCTTCCTGAACGGTATAGAGCTCGCCGAATAACAATTGTGTCGATTGTTCGGCGGCGTGTGCAGGGGCGTTGCGCACCGGTATCAGACTTTGAAAGGCAATTCCGTATTGCATGTATTACAATTGATAGATCTTATAAACCGCATTCTCGGCGATCACCGGAAACGGTAACTGTGTTTCTGCAAAGGTAAGCACGTGGGTGATGCCGCGCATGTTATGCAGACGCGTCAGATCATCGGCGCCCAGCATCCTAAATTGTGCATCTGCCGCCCGCACCGCTTCAAAGCTGATTGCTTCGCTGGTACCGGGATCCACCTTATACACTTCGTTGAATCGCGCCGACCATGCACGAATGAAACCCTTGGTATGGGTGAGGGCTTTGTAGTCGACATACCCGCTGCGGCGACTGTAATACTTCAATTCATCAAAACCGGCGGGTTGAATGAACAGAGCGTCTTTGGGTGTTCGTTCCATGGCCTGTCGACTGATATCGATCTCCGGCGTCATGCGCAGCCAGAATGGGAATTCATAAGCCGTGTTCGTGCGCCAGAATGACCACGTGGGAAATATCACCAGCATCCAGAAAACGGTGAGTGCGAGCGCTGACGTAAACAGGATACGTTCGCCATAGGCGGATGTCATCCGCTGCAGCAATCGCGCACCTGCACCCAGCACTGCTGCCACGCCGATATATTCGAGCCACATGGTAGACTTGAACCATTGTGCCGTGGCGATGGTCACCGATCGTAATTCCAAAACGCCATAGCTATACACCAAACAGCCGGTTATGATCAGGATGCTGAAAATAGCCAGGTCTCTGTGGCGTTTCCACAACAGTATCGGCGCAGCCAGAAATATCGGCGAGAGCATGATCCAGTCGTTGTGCGGATAGGCGGATGGGATATAATGATGGGCATTCCTGAAAACGAAGAAATGGGTGAAGAATGCAGCATTATCCCAGGGGCTATCTTCCATTCCGCTTTGCAGTCGCGCAATGAACAACAGGGCCGTGGCACAGTATGCAGCGATGGGTATGAGTAAGCTGTTTTTGATATAGGCGTAGTCGCGACTTATCAGCGCCTGCACAACAGCCGTTCCGGTGATCAGCAAAAACATCTGCAAGCCGGCCAGCGGGTGCATCAGAGTGCTGAAGATCAACAGACCATAAGTGAGGCGTATGCGTTTCTGTAAGAACATCCACACCGCACAGGCGGCAGCAGCATCGGATACGAGGGTGGCGGATAATTCCCTGCCGAATAATTCATTCATCCCGAGCGCATGAAAATTGAACGGGAATATGAGTATGAGCAGGGTCGCAAAAGCAAGCATACGCGAACCGGTGATGTGTTCCGCTATGCCGATCAACGCGCGGAATAATACCACGGTGCTTAATATAAATAAAATGAACACCGGCCATTCCAGTGCATCGCCGAACGGATACAACAGGAACAGGAAAAAACTTCTTTCGTTGGGGAAGCGCTCAGCGGCATGCGCAATGAAAAAGTCATTGGGGTAGAGTGAAGGGTCATGCATGTGCAGGGCCAGCGGCATGAGCTGAATGCTGTTCTCATGTCCGAAGGTATACCCCCAGATCACCACCATGGCCACAAACAGGCCGGTAATACCGCCCCAGAGCATCCATATGTCGCGCTTGTTGTTCACGAGTGTATCAGGTAGGTAAAGGTAATGAACACGATCACGAGGATGCTGCCATACATTATCAACGCTTTGAACGGGATGTATTGTCGGGGCGACACTCCCAGCGCATGCAGCTGATAAGCGAGCATGCCTTTATTGAAAAAGTTGGCGATCACGGTGCCATAGGCAACGCCCTGCAATCCTATCCATTGCAACAAGAGTAGACTTACTGTGATGTTCAGCACGAACTCGACGATCGCAGCCCGCATGATGATGCGCGAATGCCCGAGGCCGAGGAGTATGCTGTTGGGAAATACGAGGCGGGAAATGATCAGCAGCAGGTAAATATTGAAATACACATAGCTGATCTGGAACTGCGGATTGTACACCAGCGGATACAGCCAATAGCTGACACCGGCCAGCAGTATGACTACCGGGAACAGGCGATGTATCAGCTGCAGAGAGCCTCTGCGCACCGCTTCCGTATCTGTGGGCTGTGTACTGATATGGGCCACCATGGCCGCACTGAACGCATTGGCCAGCAGCAACGATACGGGAAATTCACGCGCGCCGTATTGATACGTGGCAAAGGTGGCCTTGTCGTAATAGTTGCTCACGATGATGCCATCCACATAAATGGCTATGCCTCCCAGAAAGAAAGACAGTATCATGGGGCCCGAACTGCGCACAAATGCCTGCACGCGGGCCATATCTGTTCTAAAGGCTGCACTGTTATAGGCCAGATAGAGACTGATGAGTGTCTTGCAGGTGGCGAATACGGTGGCGCCGGCGAGCGCGGATGTGAAATCGCGAAAAATAAAAGCAGGTATACTGATCAATGCCGTTTGCACGACCACCTGAAAGATGCTCAGTCGCATCAGGCCCTTACCGTTATCCTGCGCGAGCAGAAAATAATCAGTCAGGAATGCCAGGTTGTTCACCAGAAAGAACAACAGGAACAACCCATATGCCGATCCCGAGAGTTCGATGCGAAATAATGTTTCAATGGCAGGACGCGCAGCCGCCAGCAGTAGAAAAAGCATCACGCTGATGATCACCACCGACCAGAATAAGGCGGCATTGGTCCGGGCTTTGTCATCGCTTTTGCGATACTGTGAAAGATAGGTGTGGGTGAGCCCGTTGATCCAGAAGAAACTGAATGTGCCTGCGATCAGCATACAGGTCTCATAACTGCCGATGTCTGCGGTGTCCATACCACTTTTTGACAGCAGGATGGATGCGAGGAGCAGGGCGCCGAACCGGGCTACCTGATAGATCTGTATGGCTTGTGTGGCGGTTCGGTTAAGCATGCAGGAGGATCAGATCTTCTTTTTGCGCAGCAACAAGGCATTGCCGATCACGAACACATCACTGAAGGCCATGCTCAGCGCGGCGATGATCGGACTTAGCATGCCCGCAGCGGCAATAGGTATGGCCAGCACATTATAAAAGAATGCCCAGAAAAGATTTTGTTTGATCGTGCGCAATGTCGCCCTGCTGAGTGCATGGGCTTCGGACAGTTTAGACAGATGGCCGTTCAGCAAAATGATCTGTGCAGAATTAATGGCGATCTGTGTGGCATTGCTCATGCTGATCCCCACATGCGCAGTTTCCAGAGCAGGTGAATCGTTGATGCCGTCGCCGACCATACTCACCGTATATTGTTCCGTCAACTCTTTGATGATCTGCAATTTTTCGGCAGGTGATCGGCCCGCGTAATAGGTGTCAATGCCGGTGGCTTCGGCTACCTGTCGGCATTTTTCTTCTTTGTCTCCACTCAGCAGCACTGTGTGTATGCCCTTATCGTGGAAATATCGGATGGTGGATGCAGCATCTGCTTTTATCGTATCCTGCACACATATACCGGCGATCGCCTGGTCTTTCTTCCAAACCAGCAGATCATATTGCGGCCATGCTTCGGTGGATGCTCTTATGGCATAGGTAACGCTCTCACTGTCTGTGCCCTGAACGCCGATGCCTTTTTGTTCTTCTACTGTTGTAAATACATGCGGCGGCATCGTATGAAAATGCGCACGCAGTGATTCGGCTATGGGGTGTGAACTTCGTTGTTCCAATCCATGAATGATGCTGCCGGCTTTTTCAGGAGTGCCCTGCAACACATCAAAACGGGTCACGGACAATTTGCCTTCTGTCAGTGTGCCGGTCTTATCGAATACCACCAGCGT
>DAIMYJ010000037.1:14624-19793 GCA_036734545.1 Chitinophagales bacterium | reverse complement strand
TGCAGTTTAGGCTTGTCGGCTTGTGCGCGCTTGACCATATCAATGATGGATGCCAGTGTGCTTTGACCGACAGGTGCGGTGATGCGGATCTTTACACTGCCTTCATGCGATAGTGTGCCGCCGGTCACCGCATCGCCTTTTTGTTTAAATACCGGCATGCTCTCACCCGTGATCATCGCCTCGTTGAACCATGCGCTGCCCTGCAGGATCACACCGTCGGATGGTATGCGGTCGCCGGTGTTGACCAGCACGACATCATTTTTTTGCAATTGATCTGCAGGTATTTCCGTTATCTGATCACCGCCGGCCATGAGGTCGAATATCACTTTGCGGGCGGTTTCGGGTTGTAATTTTTTCAGTGCGCGGATGGCGGTGGTGGTTTGTTGCACACTGCGGTGTTCCAGCACATTACCCACCAGCACGAGCGTGATGATGGAAGCCGATGTCTCAAAGAACATCATGGCCATGCCTCCGCCGGTCAGCCAGCCGTATATGCTGTAACCGAAAGCAGCCGTTGCGCCGGTGATGATGAGCACATCCATGTTCAGTATCCCCGTGCGCATCGAAGCGAATGCACTTTTGCCGAAATGCAAAGCGCCGATGATGAATACCGGCAGGCACAACAGGAATTGCACCGCCGGAGCATGCAGCACATGCAGGAAGGGAAGCATGCTCAGCAACAATAGTGCGGTGAACGGTGCGGTGATCAGTGTCTTGATCTCGATCGGCGCAAGCACGGGTTTATGATCACTACCGCCGCTATGGGCCTCCGATACCACCTTATAGCCGAGGTCCTGGATGTTTTTGATGATGGGGGAGAGGCTTGCCTGCTCGTCCAGGGTGAACTGCACGTCACCCGTGGCAAAATTCACATAAATGTCGTGGGCCCCGCGCTGCTCGATCACCCGGGTCACCCCCAGTGCGCAATTCGTGCAGGTCATACCCTCCACACTCAGCATTATTTTCTCGCCCGATTTTTGCATAGTCTTAGGTCAGCAGGCCAAATGGTGTGACAGCGGATAAAATTACGGCTTAAACAACTGAGCCTCTTGCCTGTTACACACATTTGTCTACTTTTAACCCATCAAATCACCAAAAACGTTCGATATGGAAAATCATCAGCATACTTCCCGCCGCTCCTTCCTCTGGAAGAGTGCGCTGGCCACTGTGGGCATCAGCATGTTCAAGGGATTACCTTTCTCTGAGGCCCACGCCGCCTCCGCACCGGCCTTACCGGCATTCGATCCCGCCGGCGACGGTGCATTTGAGCTGCCCGCACTCGGCTACGCCTATGATGCGCTGGAGCCGTATATCGACGCGCGCACCATGGAGATACACCACACCAAGCATCATCAGACCTATGTGACCAAACTGAACGAGGCTATCGAAAAAGCGCCGGAACTCAAGGGAAGGTCCCTGATCGACCTCATCTCCAATATCAACAGTATCCCGGAGAATGTGCGCACAGCGGTGCGGAATCATGGCGGCGGACACTTCAACCATTCCATGTTCTGGAAGGTGATGTCACCGTCAGGCAGGATATCGGTGCCTTCGGATGTGCTGCGCACGGCCATCGAGGCCAAATGGCAGAGCATGGACAACTTCAAGGCGGAATTCAGCAAATCGGCCTCCGGTGTTTTCGGCTCCGGCTGGGCATGGCTGATCATGGATAAGGAACGCAACCTGGCTATCACCACCACCCCGAATCAGGACAGCCCGGTCATGGATGTGGCCCAGCAACGCGGCCGCCCGATCCTGGGCATCGATGTGTGGGAACACGCTTACTACCTCAAACACCAAAATAAGCGCGCTGATTATATCGGCGACTTCCTCAATGTCATCGACTGGGGACAGGTGAGCAAATGGTATGAGGAGAAATAATGCCTGGGTGCGTAGGTTAGCAGGTGCGTAAGTTCGTAGGTTAGGTGTTGCTTGAGAATAAATGAGTGTAAGCGAAACAAATGCACTCTCGCCCCAATTCCCACGCACCTACGCACCGACGCACCTATCCGCCGCGGCGGACACCTACGCACCTACAAAAAAACTTTTTTCATTATCTTTGCACCTCCAAAACGGTGATTGTAGCTCAGCTGGTTAGAGCATCGGATTGTGGTTCCGAGGGTCGTGGGTTCGAGTCCCATCATTCACCCGGAAAGAGGCTGTCTCAACAAGGCAGCCTCTTCTTTTTTGCTGCCAGGGGAGCCAATAAACAGTTTGAATAGGAGAGGAAAGCTCAGGCTCAGCGGTTCTTTTCCTTGCTGCTGGAGAATGCCCGGTATACAGTCTTGCCGATATTATTGATACGGCCGATGTTCTCCTTGAAGGCCGAAGGCGTAAGCACGGAATATTCAAAGTTCAGATCGCCGGTCGCGAATTCCTGACGCATCGGATACAACAGAATGAAACTCTTGTCGCTAAAGTGTTTATTGAGGCGGTAAGGCACCTGCTCCAGCGCGCTGAAATGTGATACGGATTTCTGCCGCGCACTTACCACGATCAGCAGATCGGTGGGCTTGATCACGTCTTTCAGACTCTTGATGTCTTCCCAGTCGGTGAATTCGCTGTATTCCGCTTCCATCTTATACTTCGAACGGTTAACGGCGTCCACGATCTCCAGGGTTTTGCGTTCTCCCCAGAACATGCAGCGTGCGCCGATCTGATGCGACAACTGCTTTACGCCTTCCAGCCAGCGGAAAAAGCCGGCTTCGAATTCGGCGTTGGGCGGCATCACGATGCCGATGCGATTATAGGTATTCAGCGGTGAGCGGATATTCCCGATCCACAGCATCTGGTCGGTGGTGTGGATGACCTGTTCGAGTATGGAGCCGAAGATGCGGTCAGTGGCCGACACTTTTACATGCCAGCCCAGCACCACCTCCGTGATACCGAGTTCCTTCACGGCGCCTGAGATGCCGCTGGGGATGCTTACGTCTACACGGGTAAGCACCTGCACCTTGGTCTCGCTGCTGGAAATATGGTCGGCCGCGAGCTGCAGGTTGCGCCGTGCGCGGATGAGCTGCTCTCGGGCACTCGGACCATCCTCCACCACACCCAGCGGATACAGCGGTTCTTTGGATTCAGGATTGCGGATGAGCACCGACAGGTCCAGCAGATTGCGTGCCGAATCAGGATTGCCCACGGGTATCATGATGCGCTCCAGCGTTTCCGGTTCTGTCTCGATCTTCTTGTTGGCATGCACCACATAATTACGTCCCGCCGCTTCGGTAACGAAGGAACTTACGAGGCAGCTGACAAGGATCACGATGATGGTGCCGTTCAGTATCGTTTCATCCAGTAAACCCAGATCAAAACCTACCAATATGATAGCCAGCGTAGCAGCTGCGTGCGCGGTGCTCAATCCAAAGATGAGATTGCCTTCGATACGGGTAAGCCGGAACGCGAACCGCGTGATCATCGCCGCCAGATATTTGGTGATCAGCGCAACCACTACCAGCACGGCCGCTACGTAAATGGTCGCTGGACCGCTGAACAATACGTTCAGGTCTATGATCATCCCTACGTTGATCAGGAAGAAGGGGATGAAGATATAATTGCCTACAAACACGATGCGGTTCTTCAGCGTGGAGCTGGGCGGTATGAGCCTGTTCAGACTGATACCTGCGAGGAACGCGCCGATGATGTGCTCCAGGCCGGCCAGCTGCGAAAGAAAAGCAGCGATGAACACCAGCGTCAATACGAATATGAATTGCGACCCACCCTCGTTCTCCAGCTTGCTGAAGAACCAGCGTGCGAACAACGGATAGATATACAATACAATGGCAGCAAAGGCAGTAACCGAAATACCCAGTCGCCACCAGAAAGCAGAATCGGTTTTATCGGTGGCAAAATTGGTGATCACCGAAAAGAGCAGCAGAACGATCGTATCGGTGATGATGGTGCCGCCCACGGTCACCGTCACCGGCAGCGAGCGTACAATGCCCAGTCGCGTTACGATGGGATATGCCACCAGCGTTTGCGTGGAGAACATGCTTGCCGTGATCAGCGAAGGGATGAGCTCCATGTTCAGCATATGCTTGCATACCATGTAGCCGATCACAAAGGGCACAATGAACGTGAGCAGACCGAAGCTGATACTGGTGACCGCATTTTTGCGGAAGCCGTTCATTTCGATCTCCAGTCCCGCCAGGAACATGATATACAGCAGGCCCACCGTTCCGAACAACACGATGGCCCCATCGCGGTCGAGGAGGTGAAAGCCATGCGGACCTATCGCCACCCCGGCGATGATCATCACCACGATGGAAGGGATACGCAATTGTTTCAGCAGGATGGGGGAGAGGAGGATGATGCCTAAAACAATACTGAAAATGATCACGGGCTCCCGGAAAGGAGTCGACAGATCCATCAGCAATTGCAGGCCATTTCCCATTTTGCCGCAAAGATACGGACTTAATCCCCCCAAACGGCAAAGATTCAGATCAGGATGCCTGTCCCGACTGCACCCCGATCACATACTGCCACATGTCCAGCCGCTCGAAGAAGGTGTATTCGAAGGCGGCCGTGAGCAGGATGCAGGCGGCTACGATCAATACCAGCTGCACTTTGTCGGCCCTGGGGTTCATCGATCCCTCCTGTATGGAGCGCTGGAAACGCGCCTTGATGTTGATCAGGAGGGCCATCATGGGAAAGCCTACCAGCACCACCAGGTTCAGCAATTCGCTCAGCGGCGTGCCGGCCAGCATGACCGACCGTACGAAGCCCGAGCGCTCAAAGAATACTGCCGAGCCAATGCCCGCCCAGTATATACAAGGTGCCACCATAATCAGCGATCCTACGCTTATAGCGAGGTGCTGGGGATCTGTCAGTCGGAGTTGTCCTGCGGCCATAGTGCTTTTGTATTTGCTGCCGGAGCCTCCTGAGCACACGTCTCAGCTGCCTCCCGGCTGATGTGAAAGAAAATCGCATTTGGTGTTACAAATAACTTTGAGATACAAAGTAAATGAATATTGCAACATCCAACAAGAGGGCATGGCGTTAAATTTTCATAAAGTTTCCGCCGCCGACCCCAAATACCCAAAAAAAGGGCCCCCAAAACCGCTTCACACCGGTAAGGGAGCCGAACACACAAGCAAAATGATAACAGCCGGAAGGATCTACGAGAAGGATGGGGATTTGGATTTAAAAGGCAGATCCGACCTGACCTCACCC
>DAIMYJ010000037.1:9161-14524 GCA_036734545.1 Chitinophagales bacterium | reverse complement strand
CTACGAGAAGGATGGGGATTTGGATTTAAAAGGCAGATCCGACCTGACCTCACCCCGCACCCTCTCCTTGCTTATAGCGCTTTGCGCTTTAAGCAGGAGAGGGCGATCATGCTTTGCTTCGGGAGTCAGATATAGTTTAATCAGCATTAATATACCTACGCACCTGCGCACTTGCACATCTGCATCCGCCGCGGCGGACACATCTGCACATTTCATACCTTTGCCCATGCACTTTCTGCTGCTGCCCTTTGCCTGGCTCTATGGAGCCGTGATCCGTGTTCGCAACTTCTTTTATGACCGCGGATGGCTGCGCAGTTTTCAATTCGATTTTCCCATTATCCTGACCGGCAACCTGTCGACCGGCGGCAGCGGAAAAACACCGCATACCGAATATCTCATTCGCATGTTGCGACTTAAATACCGGGTGACCACGCTGAGTCGCGGATATAAGCGCACATACCGCGGGTTCGGACTGGCCACGGAGCTCAGCCTGGTGGAAGACATCGGTGATGAACCGAAACTGTATAAGCAGAAATACCCCGACGTGGAAGTGGCTGTGAGTGAAGACAGGGTAGGCGGTGTTTACATGTTATTGCAGGATTCCCCCGAAACACAGGTGGTGCTCATGGACGACGGCTTTCAGCATCGACGCATTACGGCAGGATATAATATTCTGCTCACCACTTTCGGCAAACCATTTTTTCGTGATCATTTACTTCCGGCAGGTCGACTGCGCGAGCATCGGCATAATGCGCGTCGCGCACAGGTGGTGATCGTGACCAAATGTCCGAATGATATTACGGCAGAGCAACGTCGTACCTACGAACAGCAGATCAAGAGATATACGGCTGCCCCGGTATTTTTCACCACTTATACCTATGCAGCACTGCGTCCGCTGTTTGCCGATCAGCAGCTGACCGCCTTCAACGGCCAAAAAGCAGCCGTACTGCTCACGGGTATAGCAGGCGGCGCGGAGGTGTTGCAGTACATGAAAACCCAACATGCAGACATTTCCCCCATGGCTTATGCCGACCATCATTATTTCACCGACAATGATATTGCGCACATCGCTGCCAAAGCACAACCCTCCGGTATCGTCATCACCACCGAAAAAGATGCCATGCGGCTGATGGAAGCGCGCACGGCGATCGAGCGGCATGGGCTCAGTATTTTTGTGCAACCCATTGAAGTGGCGTTCCTCGGCAATGAAGCGGAGTTCGATCGGCTGGTGCTGGAATACATCGAAAAGAGCAGGCCGTAAGCAGCAACTTTGCGCTCGGGGCCTGCCGTTCAGGCGAACAGATAAATATTACCTTTGTAAAAAAACATACCATGGATAGTTTGCTCGACAGATTGCATGAGGCGGTTACGTTCATTCGGCAACGCACCAATTTTGAACCCGAATTCGGCATCATTCTCGGAACGGGATTGGGGAATCTGGTTTCCCATATTCAGGTGGACCACGAGATCAATTACAGTCTGATCCCGCATTTTCAGGTGTCGACCGTAGAGAGCCATTCCGGTAAACTCATCTTTGGTACCATCGGCAATAAAAAGGTGGTGGCGATGCAGGGACGATTCCATTATTACGAAGGCTATACCATGGAAGAAGTGGTGTTCCCCGTGCGCACGATGAAATTGCTGGGCATCAAGCGACTGTTCATTTCCAATGCGGCAGGCAGTTTGAATGCCAACATTGAAAAAGGCGATCTCATGATCCTGCGCGATCATATCAATCTGCAGCCATCAAATCCACTCATCGGCCCCAATGAATATGATCTCGGTCCGCGCTTCCCGGATCTGTTCCGCTGTTATGATGAATCGCTCATCGAAATGGCGATGACGATCGCACGAGATAATAATATCCGTTGCCATAAAGGCGTTTATGTGAGCGTGCCCGGTCCGAATCTGGAGACACCTGCAGAATATAAATATCTGCACATCATCGGCGGCGATGCCGTAGGTATGAGTACGGTGCCTGAGGTGCTCGCGGCCGTGCACATGGGACTTCCGGTGTTCGCGATTTCCGTGATCACCGATAAAGGCTATCCGGCCGAAGAGATCGAACCTGTTACAGTGGAAAGCGTGATCGCCGTAGCCAAAGAAGCGGAACCTAAAATGACACTGATCCTGCAGAAACTTATTCAGCAGTTGTAATAATTGTGGGAAAATTGCACGCCTGCTCCCTAGGTCACCGGTTCTGCAGAATGGGTTACATCAGCCTCATTCTGCTACTCACCCGTACGGCCTCTGCACAAACAACGCTGTCGGCGGGCGATAGTACCGATAACCCATCGCTGTTCGACTACCGTAACGCCCGCGTGGAATTTTTCACGGGTAACAGTTTTGGCATCTGGTCAGAAACGGATACCACCCTCGACGGTTTTTATCAATTCAACAACGCCAGAAAAAGCACGCTGTTCGAACCTGTGGTATTAGGGAATCTGGGATCGCCCTATACATCGCGATTTTTTAGGTATGACCGAATGGTAGGCTTTGATTACGGCAGGCATGAACGCGATGCGTATATCACTGATGTGGATGAAGTGCGATACTGGCGCGCCAATGTGCCTTTTACGAATGTGGGCTATGTGGCAGGTCAGTTCCTCGAGCAATATTTCTACGTTACGCACACACGCAATTTTGGTCCGCAGGCCAATGTGGCCATCGAATTCAATAAGCTGGTGTCGGAAGGATATTATCAGCGTTCACGCAACGATTACGGCAATACCACGCTCAGCGGCTGGTATCATACCAAAGATGAGCGATATGCCGTATATGTGGCCGGAGTGCGCGGTGTGAGTGAACATATGGAGAACGGCGGCATCAACAATGATACGCTGTTCGATTATCCCAATCCCGAACTCGCGGAGCCTTTCCGCACGCAGGCCTTCTCTGCATGGGATAACTGGCAGGGTAGTGTCACACAGGTATACCGCATCGGTGAACAGGTAGCGTATCAGGTGAATGATACCACACAAGATCTGTATTTCGCGCCCAAAGCAGAAGTGCGCTATACATTTACGGCACGCGATCAGCATTATCTGTTCGAGGACCCCGACAGTGATCAGGGTTATTATGGCAATCTCTATTATGAACTGGATACGCTCCGCGACCGCACACAGGTGCGTGGATTTACAAATTTGTTGCTGATAGAGAATCCTGCTCAGATAAAAGTTGGTGTGGATTCGCTGGTGCCCGCAACACATCGCTGGCGCATCAGTGCGAAATATCAGTGGCATGATGTGAGTGATCAGGGCGGCGTGCGCAATTTTCAGAATATGGTGCTCGGAGGTCTGTATAGCACACCGCAATTATTTGGTAACCGTATTTGGTTTTTTGTTGCCGGTGCATATGATCTCTATGAATCGGCGTATTCGGCGCGGGCGAAAGTGTCTTTTTCAAATAATATACTGCAGCCAACGCTCACCTTCAGAACGGCGTCACTTGCGCCCACGGTAATGGATGAGCGGTATATCGGATTCGACCGGTTCTGGGATAGGGAAGGGGATAACACTACGCTGAACAGCGCAGAACTGGAACTGTCGTACAGCGGTTTTGAATTGCATGTGTTGTTCACGGCACTCAGTAATTATTATTTCACGTACACTACATACGCCTTCGATCCCGGTGATGAATCGCAGGTCGTGCCGCAAACGATCGATGCAGTGAATGTATCGCAGGTGTGGCTGAAAAAGACATTTACGCCTGGTGTATTTGTGCTGGAGAATGCGCTGGGGGTGCAGGGGACGGATGCAGATCTGCTGATGCCTGCATTTTTGGCCAATATCAACTGGTATTATAAAGGCAGTCTGTTTAAAAAGGCCTTGCATACACAAATGGGCATGCACGCCTGGTATGCGAGTAATTATAACGCCTTGCCTTACGATATGATCACCGGCCGTTTCCTGAATATCTATACCGGCTATTTCGGCACACCGGTGCCGCCGGAGGTGGTCATGGAACCGGTCATCGACATCTATGCATCGTTTGATGTGCGCACGTTGCGTTTCTTCGTAAAAATGGAAAACATCGCCCAGGGACTTTTCTCCAAAGGCTGGTACCAGGCGCCCTACTATCCCATGCAGCCCAGGGCATTCAAATTGGGTATAGACTGGAATCTGTATTATTGATGAGGGATGAGGAATGAGGAATGAGGAATGAGAAATTAGGGGCCAGGGTCGTTTGCTTGTGTCTAAAAATTCGGTTTGGCCAACCCCCGCCATTCGGCATCAAAATTACATTCTAACAATTTTCGCATAAATAAAGCCCCGCAGGGTCGCCATTATCGCAGCACAAAAAATGTGTTTTAAAAAAAAGCCCCGCAGGGGCGCCATTATCGTAGCACAAAAGATGTGTTTTTAAAAACAAGCCCCGTAGGGGCGCTATTATCGTAGCACGAAAATGCAATTTATAATAACAGCCCCATAGGGGCGCCATTATCGTAGCACAAAAGACGTGTTTTTAAAAACAAGCCCCATAGGGGCGCTATTATCGTAGTACGATAATGCAATTTATAATAACAGCCCCATAGGGGCGCCATTATCGTATGTCTGTAAATATGATCTTGGCTATTCTGTCTAATTGGAAGTGTTCACTCGTCGAAGAACTGAAACACATAACGCTCATCCAGTGCGATCTCCGCCTCTCTCATCATGCGGAAATATTCATTTTTAAATGTTTCACGGCTGTGATGCTCCTCCTGCCGCATGATGTATTGGATGGCTCTGTCCCGATGATTTTTCGAACATGAAAACGCAGCAAATCCCTCCTGCCACGAAAATCTGGTATTCAGCCAATGGCGGTCGTTTATAAATTTGGCGCTCATTGCCTTTGTTTGTCCGATGATCTTTGATACCGGAATAGACGCCGGAAGTTCAAATAATATATGAACATGATCCCTCCATCCGCCTACGGCATATGGATATGCCCGGAATGACCTCAGTGTGCCTGAGATGTATTTGAATAGTTCTGTTCTGAATTCTTCTTTCAGCAGATTCTCCCTGTATTTTACTGTAAATACCGCATGAATGACCACTTGTGTGTAGGTGTTCGCCATTGCTAACATTTTTTGTGCAATTTATATGGCGATATTGGCGCAATTGGTGTGTTAAGCGATTATATTCGAATATACTCGATTAATTGGCATTGATTCATATGGATTGGGGATTCCGGTATCATAATCCCGCCCCTACGGGGCTGTCATAATGCCGCCCCGCTGGGGCTGAAATTATCGTTGTATTGAATTTATTCTACGAGAATGTCGCCCCGCTGGGGCTTAAATTATTGTTGTATTGAATTTATTCTGCGAGAATGTCGCCCCGCTGGGGCTGAAATTATTTTCGTATTGAATTTATTCTGCG
>DAIMYJ010000037.1:0-9061 GCA_036734545.1 Chitinophagales bacterium | reverse complement strand
CGAGAATGTCGCCCCGCTGGGGCTGAAATTATTTTCGTATTGAATTTATTCTGCGAGAATGTCGCCCCTACGGGGCTGAAATTATTGTTGTATGGAATTTATTTTAGGAGAGTGATGCCCCTACGGGGCTGAACTTAATGTTGTATTGGATCTATTCATAAAACCCCCGGCCAGAAACTAATTTCTCATCCCTCATCCCTCATTCATCATCCTCACGTTTTCTGCTTCTGCTTTTTAGCTGCAGGGAAGAGCACATTGTTCAGGATCAGCCTGTAGCCGGCTGAATTGGGATGCAGTTCCAGTTCTGTTGGAGGGTCGCCAACGTAGTGTTTGTAGTCCTCCGGGTCGTGGCCGCCGTAGAAGGTCCAGGTGCCGTAGCCGTATTCACCGTGCATATAGCGCACTTCATTGGCAGCTTTATTCTCGCCCATGATCAATACACTGCTTTTTATCAGATTCTTTTTGAAGGCAGTGGTTTGTCCGTAAAATCCGGGGATAGTACGTTCATGGCATTGCGTGAGCATGGTGGGCACGGGATCCCATTTTGCGGAGAAGTCGAACAAGGTGAAGAAATCCAGATCCTTGGGCACGCTGCGCGAATGGGACACATCGATATTGCTCAGCGAATATTCATACGGGTTGCGGCTGATGGTATAATTCTCAAAGGCAAATGTCTTGGTGAAATCCAGTTTTTGCTGCGCATTCGGATCGGCAGGGTCGCCGTCGAACATCGATTCACAAATATCCACACCCTCAGCACTCAGCGCAATATCGTAACTGTCGGCCGCCGAACACATGGCGAACAGGAATCCGCCACCGGTCACAAAGTCGCGGATCTTATGGGCAACGGCCAATTTCAGTTGAGATACTTTGGCGAATCCGTATTCCTTGGCAATGGCTTCGTTCTCTGCTTCCTGCTGCTGATACCAGGCCTGCGTATGATAGGCGCTCCAGAATTTACCGTACTGGCCGGTAAAATCTTCGTGGTGTAAGTGCAGCCAGTCATATTTGGGCAGTTCACCATCCATTACTTCCTGATCATACACTACCGTATAAGGGATCTCTGCATACGTAAGCACAAGCGTAACGGCATCATCCCAGGGTTGTTTGGTCTTCGGACTGTATACCGCCACCTTTGGCGCCTTTTCCAGCTTCATCACATCCATGTTCACCTCCGGGTTGGCGATATCACTGACGATCTTGTTGTAAGAAGCATCCGGTATCACCTCGTAACTCACACCGCGGATCAGGCACTCTTTTTCAAATACATCCAGATAGGTAAAACAAAAGGATCCGCCCCTGTAATTCAGCATCCAGTCCACCTTACCGCCATTCTCTAATATCCAGTAGGCAATGCCGTAACACTTCAGGTGATCCTTCTGCGTGTTGTCCATGGGTAAGAGTATATACGAAGCCCTTGCCGCCATGGCGGTGCTGAGCAACAGAACGAACAACCAGATCCTTTTCATAAGCCTATAGCAAATGTAACGCAAAAAGCGCGCCGCTTTGTACTTAACGGATAACACAACATTATCATTCCGGTTTTCTGACCGATTTCTGAGATGAACCCAATCAACGACTGGGCAAATTGGTAATAAAAGGTGTCTGGTTGGAATAGGTAAGCTCTTTTACTGCACACATCATTAACTCCCGTCTGATCATCGGCATACGCCCCTGAGAGCAACAACTAATTAGTTTAGAATCTGTCTAAATAAGCCCATCCACACCTCCTGTGAACAATCTCTCATTCCGTGCATTCAATATTCAATCCTCATGCTATACATTTGCAAACCAGTAAACTATTAGCAATGAATTGGTTCAGCGCGTTCTTGACTTCTTCTATCGGACGAAAGGTGGTGATGGCAGTGACAGGTTTATTCCTGATCCTGTTCCTCATCGTGCATTGTGTCGTGAATTCCATGATCTTCTTCAATGATGGAGGAGAAGCCTTTAACGAGGCGGCGCATTTCATGGGCACCAATATCCTGATCCGCACCATGGAGATCGTTCTCTTCCTCGGCTTTTTTGTGCACATCATCCAGGGCTTCATGCTGAGCGCAAAGAACCGCGCAGCCCGCCCGCAAGGATATGTGGCCAATAACCCCGCCGCCAACAGCAAATGGTACAGCCGCAGCATGACCCTCCTGGGCACGCTCATCCTGCTGTTCCTCGTGATGCATATCAATCACTTCTGGACACACAGCCGACTCGGCGGTATGATGGGCATCGAACCGCTCAACGAAACCGCCATCGGCGATAAGGAAGTATTGAACTTATACGAACTTATGGTGAGCACCTTCCAGAGCCCTGTTGTCATCATCGTTTACCTGCTGGGTGTATTCTCACTCTGCTGGCACCTGATACACGGCTTCCAGAGCGCATTCCAGACACTGGGCGTGAACCATAGGAAATATACCCCGCTGATCCGCAATATCGGTATCGGCTTCAGTATCCTGATATGCCTGGTTTTCGCTGCGATGCCTGTGGCGATCTATACCGGTTGTATTGTTTAACCAACTGAAGGCACAGCAAAATCATTATCACTCATTCCTGATTCTTCATTCTTCATCCTATGGCACTAGATGCAAAGATTCCCGGAGGGCCGTTAGCCGACAAGTGGACGACGTATAAGAACAACGTCAAACTGGTAAACCCTTCCAACAAACGCAAACTGGAGGTGATCGTGGTAGGCACCGGTCTTGCCGGCGCCTCTGCTGCAGCCACCCTCGGCGAATTGGGGTATAAGGTAAAGGTGTTCTGTTTCCAGGATTCACCCCGCCGCGCACACTCCATCGCTGCACAGGGAGGTATCAATGCCGCCAAGAACTATAAGAACGACGGAGACTCTGTTTTCCGCTTGTTTTACGATACCATCAAGGGTGGCGACTTCCGCGCACGCGAGGCCAATGTGCATCGTCTGGCGGAGGTTTCCGTGAATATCATCGACCAGTGCGTGGCACAGGGTGTGCCATTTGCACGTGAATACGGCGGACTCCTCGACAACCGCTCCTTTGGCGGTGCGCAGGTGTCGCGAACGTTCTATGCACGCGGACAAACCGGTCAGCAGCTCCTTATCGGCGCCTATCAGGCCCTGGAACGTCAGGTAGGTCTGGGCAATGTGGAGCAGTTCTCCCGTCACGAGATGCTGGATGTGGTGGTGATAGACGGCAAGGCCCGCGGTATCATCGCCCGCGATCTGGTGACCGGTAAACTGGAACGCCACTTCGGTCACGCCGTGCTGCTCTGCACCGGCGGATACGGCAACGTATTTTATTTGTCCACAAATGCCATGGGCTCCAACGTGACTGCCGCATGGAAAGCCTATAAGCGCGGCGCGTATTTTGGTAACCCGTGCTATACACAGATACACCCCACCTGTATCCCGGTGACCGGTGAATATCAGTCCAAACTCACGCTCATGAGCGAGAGTCTGCGCAACGATGGCCGCGTATGGGTGCCCAAGTCGCGCGAAGACGCGCAGGCCATCCGCGAAGGACGCAAAAAGCCCACCGATATCGCCGAAGAAGATCGCGATTATTACCTCGAACGCAAATACCCCAGCTACGGCAACCTCGCTCCGCGTGATATTTCGAGCCGCGCTGCCAAAGAAGCGTGCGATGACGGCCGTGGAGTGGGAGAGAGCGGACTCGCTGTATATCTCGATTTTGCCGACGCCATTCGCCGTCTCGGCAAACATGTGATCGAGGAGCGTTACGGCAACCTGTTTGAGATGTATGCACACATCACCGCGGAAGATCCGTATGAAGTGCCTATGCGTATCTATCCCGCCGTGCACTATACCATGGGCGGACTGTGGGTGGATTATGACCTGATGACCACCGTGCCCGGTCTCTATGCACTTGGTGAAGCCAACTTCTCCGATCACGGAGCCAACCGCCTCGGCGCCAGCGCGCTGATGCAGGGACTTGCCGACGGATACTTCGTTATCCCTTATACCATCGGCGCTTACCTGTCGGGCGAGATCTTCACCAAAGCCATTCCTACCGATCACCCTGCTTTCGAAGAAGCAGAGAACGGTGTGCGCGATACCATTCAGAAATTATTGTCCATTCAGGGTAATAAATCCGTGGATCAGTATCACAAGGAACTCGGCAGGATCATGTGGGATTACTGCGGCATGGCACGCACCGCCGAAGGCCTGCTCAAGGCCCGCGACATGGTGCGTAAACTGCGCGCCGAATTCTGGCAGAATGTGCGCGTGACCGGCAAGGCCGAAGAGTTCAACCAGGATCTCGAGAAAGCATGGCGCGTGGCCGACTTCCTCGAACTGGGTGAACTGATGATCGTGGATGCCTACGAGCGCAACGAATCCTGCGGCGGTCACTTCCGCACCGAATTCCAGGAAGAAGGTGAGGCTAAACGCAACGACGACCAATACGCCTACGTGGCCGCCTGGGAATTCCGCGGCGTGGATAACGACCCGGTAGTGCACAAAGAAGAACTTAAATACGAAACCGTTAAACTCGCAACACGCAGTTATAAATAACCTCTGCGCCTTGGCGTCATTGCTTGCCTGACAGCAGCACACATGACGCAGCAAAGGCTGATGAACGCAGATAAACAAGCCGTTATGAACGTAAAACTCAGAGTCTGGAGACAGCGCAACGCGCAGGAACAGGGGAAGTTGGTGGATTACGCCCTCAATGATGTGAATCCCAACATGTCGTTCCTCGAAATGATCGACGTGCTCAACGAATCTCTCGTTACCAAAGGAGAAGAACCCATCGCCTTCGATCACGACTGCCGCGAAGGTATTTGCGGTATGTGCAGCATGTACATCAACGGTCGTGCGCACGGTCCGCAAAAACTGAGCACCACCTGCCAGTTGTATATGCGCAATTTCTCCGATGGTGAAACCATCACCATCGAACCTTTCCGCGCCAAAGGCTTTCCGGTCATCCGCGACCTCGTGGTAGACCGCTCTGCCTTCGACCGCATCATCGCTGCCGGCGGATATATCTCTGCCTCCACAGGCCAGGCACAGGATGCCAACGCCATCCCGATCGCTAAGGATAAAGCGGATGCCGCTATGGATGCAGCAGCCTGTATCGGCTGCGGAGCCTGTGTTGCAGCCTGTAAGAATGCCAGCGCCATGCTGTTCGTATCGGCGAAGGTTTCACACCTCGCACTGCTCCCGCAGGGCGACCCCGAACGCAAACGCCGTGCGCTGGCCATGGTAGCGCAAATGGATGCCGAAGGCTTCGGTTCCTGCACCAATACCTATGCCTGCGAAGCAGAATGCCCGAAAGGTATCAGCGTGGCCAACATCGCCCGCCTGAACCGCGAATACCTCAATGCCGCCATCGCCAGCGAGGAAATGCCGAAGAGTTGATCGGGTAACGATACCATACTATTTGCATAGCCCTGACGAATAGTCAGGGCTTTTTTTTTACCGATCCAAAGAAAATTCCGCAGATTAAGGATGTCGGCATTGCCGAACTCTATTGACCGCGAATTGTTCTCCTTACGGTTGTTTTACATTCATATTGCAATAAACCACCTGTAATTGTCGTAAATTAGTGTCTGGAAACTCCATGCGTGCTTTAGGTAGGATATCGGGTGTATTGATCATGATGCTGTGCAGTGTCCTGCAGGTCTATGCTACCCATAACCGGGCAGGGGAGATCACCTATCGGCATATCGAAGACCTCACCTACGAGTTCACCATCACCACCTATACAGACCCGGCTTCACTAGCCGATCGCGATGCACTGGGCATCGACTGGGGCGATGGCAGCCCGGTGGATACACTGCCCAGGTCCTCCATCGTCCTCCTTACCCCCGACATCCAGAAGAACGAATATATCGGTCAGCATACCTTCGCCGGTGTGGGCACTTTCATCATTAGCATGGTAGACCCGAATCGCGTGGAAGGCATACTCAATATCGACGGGTCCGTTAACGTGCCCTTCTGCCTGGTGGATACATTCATAATCTGGGATCCGCTCACGCTGGGATTCAACAGTTCGCCGCTGTTGCTGAACCCGCCCATCGATTATGCCAATCTGGGAGAACTCTTCATTCATAATCCGGCTGCATACGATCCCGACGGCGATTCACTCACGTATGAACTGGTCGTGCCGTTTCAATATCCGGGTATCGTGGTGCCGGGCTATCAGTATCCTGATGACAGAACATTTTGCACAGATACCGATCAGTTCACCATCAATACTTTCAATGGTGATGTCGTCTGGGACGTGCCCTCATGCCTGACAGGTATTTTCAATATCGCCATATTGATCACAGAATACCGGAACGGTATTAAAATGGGCACCATACTCCGCGATATGCAGATATTCGTGGAGAACTACAACAACCGCGCACCGGTGATCGCCGAATTGAATGACACCTG
Organism: Chitinophagales bacterium; assembly: GCA_036734545.1. Taxonomy (GTDB): domain Bacteria; phylum Bacteroidota; class Bacteroidia; order Chitinophagales; family BACL12; genus UBA7236. Next base: position 2,688 of record DAIMYJ010000037.1, on the reverse strand, counting down.
CGTATACGCCGGCGAAGAATTGAATATTCTGGTAACGGCCACCGATCCGGATGTAACGCAAACCATAACACTCACCGCTGTAGGCGGACCATTCTATATTGATGAATCCCCCGCCGACTTTTTCAGCACACCCGATGAAGGTGCTGTAGAAGGTACGTTCACCTGGCAAACGGTGTGTAACCATATCCGCAAGGATTTTTATCAGGTGGTGTTCAAAGCGGAGGATGATTTTCAGTTTGGATTTGAAGAGGTACCGCTCGTAGATCTGGAAACCTGGCTCATCACGGTCATCGCACCGCCACCGGTGATCATCGATGCCGTGCCTACAGCCAATGAGATCACGGTGAGCTGGGAAGACCCGTATGTGTGTGCCGGCGCCGAAAATTTTCTCGGCTTCAGCATTTGGCGTAAGATCGGATGCGACTCTACCGAGTTCGATAAATGCCAGCGCGGACTCTCCGGAACCGGATATGATTCCATCGCGTTCGTGGAAGATGCTTATGTGTACGTAGATAATGCCGTAGACTACGGTCAGGAATATGCGTATCGCATTGTGGCCGAATTCGGCGAGCGCAGTGATATCGCACCGGATTTTGTGTACAACGAAGTGCCCGGCGCACCCAGTGATGCCGTATGTGCGGAATTGAAAAGGGATGTGCCCATCATCAACCACGCCAGCGTGCGCACCACCAGCACCACCAACGGATCCATCTATGTGGGCTGGTATAAACCGCTCGGCACGGATCTGGATACGACTATTTTCACACCGCCCTACAAGTATGAACTCGTGCGCTATGAAGGCTTTACCCCGACAGGTGCAGAAACACTCGTCGCCACATTTACCGCACCATCATTCTTTGAACTGACCGACACCGGTTATATCGATACACTGCTGAACACCGTTGCCACCGCATATACCTATCGACTGAAATTCTTTTTCACGGACCTTGGTGTGTTTGAGATATTGGGCATCACCGATCCCGCTTCCAGTGTTTTCTTATCCGCCGCACCGGCCGATAATAAACTCAACCTCAGCTGGGATTTCGAAGTGCCCTGGCTTAACTTCAATTATGATGTGTTCAAGGAAACACCAACAGGCTCAGGCAATTTCGAATTGCTGGTGACCACTCCTGAAACTACGTATGTGGATGACAGCCTCGCCAACGGCACGGAGTATTGCTATCTGGTGAAAGCATACGGACGATACACCGTGGAATCACTGCCGGATACCCTCATCAACTTCTCACAGATACGATGTGGTGTGCCGGAAGATAATGAACCGCCGTGCGCACCGGTATTATCGGTATATAATATTTGTGAGGAGGAAGGCAATATCGTGGTGGATGAAAGTGACCTCAAGAACGAACTCAGTTGGAACAACCCGAACCTGAGCTGCGCGGATGATGTGGTGCAGTATCAGGTATACTACGCTCCGCAGCAAGGCGCGGCATTGACATTACTGGCTACTTTGGGCACTGCGCTCGATACTACCTATATCCACAACGGACTCCTTTCACTGGCCGGCTGTTATGCAGTGGTGGCGGTAGACTCATTTGGCAATCAAAGCACCTTCAGTAATATCGTGTGTGTCGACAACTGTTCGGATTACAATCTGCCCAATGCCTTCACACCGAATGGCGACGGGTTCAATGATCTGTTCACACCGATACTGCCATACCGCTTTATTGATCGCGTGGACATGAAGATATTCGACCGCTGGGGCAACCTCGTGTTCACCACTTCAGATCCCATGCTGAACTGGGATGGCGTGGATAGCTCCACCGGAAAGGATGCCGCAGAAGGCGTGTATTATTATACCTGCACAGTGTACGAGATCACCGTATCCGGTGTGCAGCCCTTCACGGAACCGAAGAAAGGATATATCCATCTCTACCGCGAAAGTAAAGTGGAATGATCCGCATCCGCCCGACACATCCCTGCGGCGGGTAGTATATTTGCAGCATGTTTACCGGCATCATAGAATCACTCGGCGTTGTGGCTGCTCTGCGGCCGGAGGGCAGCAACCTGCATATCACCATTCGTGCATCCATCAGCAACGAACTGAAGATCGACCAGAGCGTAAGCCACAACGGCGTATGCCTCACTGTGGTGCAGGCGGGTGATGGCATGCATACCGTTACTGCCGTAGATGAGACCCTGCAGCGCAGCAACCTCGGTCAACTCCAAACCGGTGATGTGATCAATCTGGAACGCTGTCTGCGCATCGGTGATCGCCTGGATGGGCATATGGTGCAGGGGCATGTGGATAGCACAGCACGCTTATTATCCGCAGAAGATCAGCAGGGGAGCTGGCTGCTGACATTCGGATTCGATCCTGCACATGGCAGGTATATCGTCAATAAGGGCAGTATCTCCCTCAATGGTATCAGCCTCACCGTTTTCGGTGTCACCGAAAATACCTTCAGCGTAGCCATCATCCCCTATACCTGGGAACATACCAATTTAAGCAAACTCAAAGCCGGAGATACCGTGAATGTAGAATTTGATATCATCGGGAAATACGTGGAAAAAATGATGCGTGGTCAAAAAGGCCCAGCCTGAAATACTTCAACCTACAACCTACAACCTTCGAATCTTCGGCCCTTCAAATCTTCAAACCTTAAACAGTCTTCCCTTTCATCGCCATAGAGATCGCCATGTCCATCAGGCGCTCGGCGAAGGGACGGG
>DAIMYJ010000036.1:14330-28738 GCA_036734545.1 Chitinophagales bacterium | reverse complement strand
TCCACCGCGTCATGGCCCACGGTGTATTACACCTGCTCGGCTACAACGACAAAACAAAATCCGACGCCGATGAGATGCGGAAGATGGAAGCGTATGCGCTGAAGATGCTCGCGTGAGCGTTCACTGCTCCTTATTGTTTTACTACCATCACCATTCCGTTATAGCCGGAATCGCTGATCATCAACACATACACACCCGGCATTTCCGGCATCTGCAATGTTGCGTGATCTGTATGCTGTGCCAGATCGATCGTTTGCACCACTTCGCCCACTACGTTCATAATTACTGCTTGTGCATGATCGCCGGTGAATGCCGACAGGTCTAATTGTATCTCACCCGTGGTGGGGTTAGGAAATACATTGAACGTTTGAACAGTTGTTGTTTGACGCAACGGAGTAGAGAAATAGAACACATCCGATGGCCCTCTGCGCGTACCAAAATCAGCACACTCCGTCCATACCGTAAATGCATAATCATGGCCGGGGGTGAGGCTGTTGAATGTGTATGCGGGCTCACTTACATATTTCTTGCGGATGCCGCCTGCGGTGAGGTCGCGGATCTTGACAACAAAATCGTAACCCTCATCTGCGGGACTCCAGCTCAGCGATGCCGATGTAGGTGTAACGGATGTAGCATTGAGATCAACCGGAATGGCCAGGTTACAATCCATATTCTCATAGTAAAAGAAATTTCTGTCTCCGTAATAACCACTCAGGGTGATCAGGTCCAGATCGCCATCAGCATCCAGATCACTCAGGCAGGGTTTTACATTATACCCGGAAAAACTTATGAAATCCGCATTCATGGCGAACGCAGGAGCAATGGGTGTTCCGGTATTCTCATACATACAGGAACCGTCTTGATCGCCAACCAGGATATCCTGGTCACCATCATTATCTACATCACCGACTGCTGCGTGGCTATACATATAGGCACAGCCATACAGTTCATCCAGGCCAAATGGCCCGTGCTCAGGAAATGCAAAAGCCGGGGATGCCGGGGTTCCGGTATTTTGATAATACACAGGGAATGGATACCACAATTCAAAAAAACCGGATAAAAAATCCCAGTCGCCATCTCCATCGAGGTCGCAAAATTCAGGGCTCTTTTGGCTATCATAATAACCTCCATCCGTGATGCCGAATGGATTGAGCTGCGGCGCGTCAAACAGCGGCTCGCTCATAGTGCCAATATTTTCCTGATAATAGAAATCAGTGAATAACGCTGCATTCATCAGGTCCAGATCGCCATCTGCATCCAGATCAACGAAATTCGGCGCGCGGGTGCCATCGATATTGGCGATGCCGAAAGGATTTATCAGATAGGATCCAAATGCAGGAGATCCGGGTGTGCCCGTATTTTCAAAGAAAAGTGTTGCACCTCCGTCACAGCCAACAAAAAGGTCTTTATCCCCATCGTGATCAATATCGGCCAACTCAACAGTGGCCTGCCAGTCATATATGACCGGTATGGTGTTAAGCCCGAACGGATTCATCGCTGCGGGAGCGAACTCCTGAGCGGCGGTAAGGAATGGCGAACTTAACGCAACGGTCAGCGCAACGGCCGCTGCCTTCCATTTGGCACCGGAAGGTCGCGTGCCGAATAATTTTGACCTCAGTCGTTCCCATTGCATCCAGTCAGAAAAAATGTTGAGTCCCTGTTTGCGGTACAATTTATGCGAAAGCCGACAGTAACGTGACATCAGCTTCGCGCGTGAAATATTTATCGCGTGCATGATCGTTCGTTTAGGTGTTATTGAATAATGATCGTTGCGCTTCCTGATTGTTCACTGCTATTAATCATCAGTTTATATAATCCGGCGGGCAATTGTGTGTATATCGAGAGCGTGGTAACTCCCTCACCGATGGTTTCCGTATATACTTTTTCACCGCCAACATTGTAAATGATCAGTTCCCCTACCGTGATTCCCACCGACTCAAGGTTGATGGTAAAGTTTCCGTTTCCGGGATTAGGAAATATGGCAGCACCAACATCCATTGCACCGCTGCGCATCGGCGTAGAGAAATAATACACTTCTGAAGGACCTCTTCGTGTATCAAAATCCGCACACTCCGTCCACACCGCAAATGCATAATCATGCCCCGGTGTTAAACTGGTAAATGTGTATGTCGGTTCGCTCACGTATTTTTTTCGGATACCGCCGGCGGTGAGGTCACGCATCTTCACAACAAAATCGTAACCGGAATCTGCAGGGGACCAGTTCAATACTGCAGAGGTGGGTGTCAATCCGGTTGCGGTCAGACCTGTTGGCATAGTGAGTTTACACAGCGTATTCTCAAAATAATAGAACCTTCTGTTATAGACTCCGCCACCCCAATCGTATTCACTTCCCACCACAAGCCAGTCAATATCCCCATCATTATCAATGTCTTTTAAGCTGCTATTAAAAAAATAGGAGTTAGGCCCGGGATCAAAAAATGCAGGCAGGTCTGCGGGATATTCCACGAAATTAAATATTTCAGGAGTTCCTTCATTTTCCCAAAACTCATATCCATACTCATATGTATAGGCAACATCAATATCACCATCATGATCCACATCGCCCATAGTAAGGCTTTGAAAATCAAGATAATCGTTCCAGTCCAGATATGTAATCAATGCATTCTGCACAGGCGGTGCAAACATCGGACTAGTTTCTGTTCCAATGTTCTCATAATAAAAATTCATTTTGTCCATTTGTATGTACACCGCAGTTGCCATATCGAGGTCACCATCATTATCCAAATCACCGAAAGCAGGGTCGACAGCTTCGATAATGCCTAAATATGCGGGTGAAATCAAGCCGAAGGGGAGCAGAATTTCAGGGCCAAATACGGGAGCGGTAACAGAGCCCATATTTTCCTTGTACAGGAAATCCAGCCCTGAACCCTTCATCACGTCCAGGTCTCCATCACCATCCAGGTCGACAAAATTGGGGCGTCCCGGTCCGAGCCCGAACGGGTCCGCAACAGGCGGCGCAAAGTTTGGCGAACCGGGAATGCCGATATTTTCATAGTAAAGGCCGCTTAAAAAAAGGTCCATATCACGGTCACCGTCGAGGTCGGCCAATTCAGGTTCCTGAAAAGCCGCCGGCATATCGGCAAGCCCAAAAGGATTTACAACAGGATCGGCAAACACCTGTGCCCGGGTTTGTGCGGCGGTGCCCAGCATCGCCGCCAGCATCAGGGGCAGGGCATAATGCAATGCCGAGCGGCCAAACGGTATGTGCAGTGACCGCTCCAGTTTGTGCAAGCGGTGCAGCCTTTTGGTTAACTTATCCGGCGAACTCTGTTTCAGTTGCCGTACCGTGCGTGCATACAGGTGCGCACACAGTGTGCGGGTATGATCTGTACGTTGCATACAATTCGTTTTAGTTTTTAACAATAGCAGCCACAGCCGTTCGTTCTCCGGCGATGAGCTGTATATAATACGTGCCCGGCGGATGAGGCAATGGCAGGGTATAGGCTGCCGACCCCTCGGCCGACCAGGCGCTGTGCACTAATTCACCCAGTGTATTATATACACAGATCTGCACCGGCGCCCCTTCAAAGACACGGATATCTATGGTAACTGCATCATGCGCGGGGTTCGGATAGATCAATGCCTGTGCATCCAGCACAACAGACCGCAACGGGGTAGAGAAATAATACACTTCTGACGGCCCCCTGCGCGTATCAAAATCGGCGCACTCGGTCCACACCGTGAATGCATAATCATGGCCGGGTGTTAAACTGGTAAATGTATAGGTGGGCTCGCTCACATATTTTTTGCGGATGCCGCCGGCGGTGAGGTCGCGAACTTTTACCACAAAATCATATCCGTCCCCTCCAGGTGACCAGGTCAATGTGGCGGAGGTGGGTGTAATAGCCGTTGCTGACAATGATGCCGGAACCGCAAGGCGGCAATCGAGATTTTCAAAGTAGTTCCAATTTGCAGGCCCGAACCAGCTGTCTACATTAGCCACCATCAGATCGGTATCGCCATCGCCATCCAGATCACCCAGTGCAGGTGCTTCTTCATTTCCTACATCCGGAATGGATATTGGCGATAATATAAATGATGGCGCAACGGGGCTCCCAATATTCGTGAGGATACAGAGATTTTCACCCTCAAAACCAACGACCATATCCATATCTCCATCATTATCTATATCTCCGAGCGCATATCGGCTGTCATAATCTGTGCAGGCAGGTATATAGGATCCGAAGACATTTTCCACCGGCACCTCAAAAAACGGCACTTCGGTACTACCTGAATTCTGGTAAAAAAGCGGAAAGGCATATTCTTCCAGTATGGCGCCGGTAAAAAAATCCATATCCCCGACGTTGTCGATATCTGCAAACGCGGGACTCATGCTCATGCTTCCGATAAGACTTCCAAGACCCATCGGATTCACTACCGGTTCGGCAAACAGCGGCGTTGCGGGCGTTCCAATGTTCTCAAAATAGTAATAGTCCTGAAAACCACTAACGGCAAGCATATCCGGATCAAGATCATTATCCAGGTCTGCAAAACCCGGCGAGTCACCGCTGATCGGAATGGTTGTCATTCCAAAGGGTTCAAAAACCGGCGCTGCGAATGATGGGTTATCGGCGGTGCCGATATTCTCCCACCATTGAAACTCACCAAAAATGTCGATATCCCCGTCAGCATCAATATCCACGAATTTCGGATTTTGCGATGGTGTGGTCAGCCCAAATGGATTTATAACAGGATCGGCAAATACCTGTGCCCGGGTTTGTGCGGCGGTGCCCAACATCGTCGCCAGCATCAGGGGCAGGGCATAATGCAATACTGAGCGGCCAAACGGTATGTGCAGTGACCGCTCCAGCTTGTGCAAGCGGTGCAGCCTTTTAGTTAACTTCTCCGGCGAACTTTTTTTCAGTTGCCGTACTGTGCGTGCATACAGGTGCGCACACAGTGTGCGGGTTTGATCTGTACTTTGCATACAATTCGTTTTAGTTTTTAGCAATAGCAGCCACTGCCGTTCGTTCTCCGGCAATAAGCTGTATATAATAAGTGCCTGGCGGATACGGAAGCGGCAGGGTATAGGCTGACGATCCCTCAGCCGACCAGGCGCTGTTCATCAATTCACCCAGTGTATTATATACACTGATCAGCACCGGCTCGCCCTCAAAGACACGGATATCTATGGTGGCCTCATCATGTGCCGGGTTTGGAAAGATCAATGCCTGTGCATCCAGCATGCCGGCCCGCAATGGGGTTGAGAAATAATACACTTCTGACGGCCCCCTGCGCGTATCAAAATCGGCGCACTCAGTCCACACCGTGAATGCATAATCATGGCCGGGTGTTAAACTGGTAAATGTATAGGTGGGCTCGCTCACATATTTTTTGCGGATGCCGCCGGTGGTGAGGTCGCGGATCTTGAGCACATAGTCATATCCGGTATCTGCGGGTGCCCAGGTTAATACTGCAGAGGTGGGCGTGACCGCTGTGGCGGTGAGTGCTGTTGGTACGACCAGATTGCAGAGGGTGTTCTCGTAATAATAAAAATGACGATCGGTATAATATCCGGTGATGGTCAGCACATCCAGATCGCCATCCATATCCAGATCGGCAATAGCATTTGTAGTGTGATAAATATTCACAAACGCATCTGTAAGTACTCCGGAATTAAAGTCCCATGCCCCGGGAGTACCGTTGTTCTTTGAATAGGTATGCGCCCCCCAATAGGATAGTGTTCTCAGCACATCCACATCTCCGTCGTGATCCAGATCGCCCACATTCACAATTCCTTCTACATATGGCGGCCACGGCAAACCCAGATCAAACGGGTCCCAATCTCCTGCAAAGGCCTGCCATCCAAGCCAAGGTTCAAAATTGGGTTCACTGGCTGTTCCGGAGTTTTCGAAATAAAACAAGTAATACGACTCATCCCAATCGCCGCAATATGCCCAATAAAACACGCCGGTTAGCATGTCATAATCACCATCGCCATCCATATCTCCAAAGGCCGGTTGAGCACCTCCGCATCCGGGCAGGGGTTGTAAATTAAATGGCCCGGTTACGTATGGGGCAAATTCCGGAGAGGCCGGTGTGCCGATGTTTTCACTGAAGGAAAATGCGTCACTCCAGCCTGAAAAATTATCCAGATCCCCGTCAGCATCTATATCCACAAAATTGGGCATGCTTATGGCATAACCCATATCTGCAGTATCATTCAGGATAAAAACTGCGTCTCCGTCTTCTGTGGCGTTCTCATAGTATTTGAATCCATCGCCGGTGGTCATAAATAAATCAACATCGCCATCACCATCCAAGTCTGCGAGGTCGAAGTATTCTTCCCACGTCCATGCGGGATCTAATAGCGGAAGCCCGAAGGGATCTACCACCGGAGGTGCAAAAGTTTGCGTATACGCTTCTGTAGGTTTGAACGTCAGAGCGGCGATGCAAAGAGCCATTGTACACAGACCCCATTTGACAGGATCATACACATGCAATCGCTTTTCTATCCTGCACATCCGCCGTAAAAATTTTACGGCGTTATTTGGTGTGGTATTCCGGAGTTTATGATCTGCTCTTCTATATGCGCTCAGCAGTTTATGCCGGCTGATGTCGTGGTGTATCATAAACTTTGTATTTACATGTTCATGTATTATTGTGCACTAAAGGCTCCTTTTTGATCTCCCTTCCCCAATACGTTGCCCCGGGAACGGAGAGTGCCAGTTTAAATGCCGGAGAGTCTGTATTCAAAATATTCGGGCGCAGCATGCCGGGCAGTATCTTCAGCGCGTAGATCTCGTCCACACTCTTCTGAAACACGATAGAACCCACCAGTGCCCGTGTGGGAATATGATAGATCAACACAGCCGCCTTATCGTTCAATTTGGCTACTTCGAGTTTTCTGAAGGTGGAGGAGTTCTGACGCAGTTTGCTGGTAGCTACAAACAGGTAATCACCATATATATCCATGCCGCGGCAAAAACTGCGGGTATCGGCGAATTCTGACACCGACCAGTCGGTGGTGTTCACACGAATAATTTTTCCGGAAGCCGATAGCGCAACAAACACATCCTGTCCAAATACGATCGGTGTGTGCGGCATGGCCAGCCCGTCGAGCAGTATGGTATTGGTTTGCACATCCATGAGTATTCCGCCGGTGGTTATGTGCTCCCTCCATCCCTGCATGGTGTCGGTCATGCCCAATGCTGTTACCAGCCAGGGTTTACCATTACGCATGACCATCCCGTTCAGGTGACACCGATCTTCTGAAGCCATACCGGTAATGAATGGCGGCTTCCATTCGGGAATGAAGTTGTAATGGCCGTTCACCCGGCACAAACAGGAGAAGGAGGTGTTCACTACCCAGATATCGTCTTCGCCAAAATCAATGTCGTGAATATCTACATGCCCGGTATGGTACGTTGCCGTTGGGATGAACAGGCTGTCATATACATCCGGCTTTGGCGGATAGGTCCTCGCGAGCTCAGCATTGTTTTCCAATATCATCAACCTGTCGTCCGTTGCCAGCAGCATGCGGTTACCGCGCAAGGCCATGCCCATGGGTTTCTCGAAATTGCGGGGCAGTACGACCAAATTGTTTTCACCGCTCGGACTGATCAGTATCACTTTGCCTGATTGATAAGAGGTAAGCGCTATACTGCACTTCAGATCATGCAGCCATTCCGGAACCTGGGGGGTAAAGGATATGGAAAACGGGGGGTAAACGTCATTCATAGATATTAAAGTTATTTACATCTGAAGCGCGATACAATGAGAAAAGTCATTTCCGGCTGCATGAGCAACGCATCCTACGGTTAAGCAGAAAAGCACACCTGCCGGGCCTTTACCGCTTATTTACGGCTTTCGGCCCGACAGATGTGCCCGGATTACATTTACCTGGCTATCAGGCATTTCTGAATAATGGTCTCGTCCGGCATGACCAACTCAATCACATACAGTCCCGGTGCTGCCGATTCGGCATTCCAGATGATAAGCTCTTCCTCTGTCGGATCGCAGACCCTGGTGAACAATGTTTGGCCATTCACATTGCGGATGGTCAATAAGCCGGTTTCCGTTACGCCGGTGAGAGAGATCTGTACAAGGTCAGAAGCCGGGTTCGGATAGACCGATACGGTTGTTGCTGATATATCGCCTTCCCTGCAGGGGAGCGTCCAGAACTCAAAACCATCACCCCATTCTGATACAATACTGCCATCATAGGCACAGACATTCATCAGTTGACACAAATAGGGCGTATTACAATTCAGGTCCTTCAGTGTCACATGGTGTTTCAGACCGCTCGAAAAAGCATACTGCCAGGGTGTGCCGGGGTAGTATTCGCGGTAGCGCAGTCGGTAACGCACCGAATTATCATAGTCCGGCCAGTACACAATGGCACTGGTGGTCGAGGGCACTGCACCCCAAATGTTGTCGGCAATACAATCAAATGATTCGTCACAGGCATCGCCGATCAGATCAATGTCAATATCACTTTGTCCGGGGTTAAGGTGGTCAGGACAATTATCGCAAATATCACCGGTGCCATCGCCAAAGGAAGGTGATTCGGTAAAGCGGTCATCAAAGTTCAATTTAGCGTGATCATAGATGATGAGGTTGTCGATAGCGTATTTATCCTCCTCATAATTACCATCCCAGGTAGCGCCGATATACAATTCCTGTGTATTGTCGCTTTGCCAGTTACCGCCGGGGGTGAAGTAGGTCAAGGCCTGCAATTCGCCATCAATGAAGAGGTTCACCTTTTCCTCCTGTACCATTGTGCCATTCCTGTTCCAGGTAAGGGCCATGTGTACGGGCGTGTTCAGCGGGGGCGCAAAGCCATACAGATTGGCATCAAAGCGCTCTCCGAACCAATCGCCGAAAATGATGCGGATGACCAGCACATCGGGGTTATGCCAAACAAAGTTGATGGGAGAGTTGAACTCCATTTCGCCATAGATGATACTGACAAATCCATACACGCCATCATCGTATGGAGACGGGTAATCAAAGAAGGTGACCCAAAACTCGATGGTTCCCGCATCGGGGTTGAGGATACCTCCGGGAAAAGTAACACATGAGGTGGCATAACCGTCGTTGGGTGTAAATCCGTTGTTGAACTGGGTGATATTATAGGAGTGTGCGCCGGATATTACACCATCCGGTCCTATCTCGCTGTTTGCCACTTCCGCATCGGAACCCAGTTTATTCCAAAGCAGCACATTGCCATCCGTATCCTCCTGTCCCGGGTTGTAGTGATATATACAATTGTCTGTAGAATCAGGAACGCCATCACTATCATCATCCTGCGCATAAGCGCCAGTTGAATAACAGAGCAGCGACATCAGTAGTACAAAGATCCCCATCGGGAATCCCTGTAAGCGTATAATCGTTTTCATAATCTTTGTTTTTAAGTGAACATATCAGGGTATGCCGGAACACATGCAGTTCCGGCACTTTTTTTACTGTTTGAGCATATTGCGTTGTTGATGAAAAACATGCTTTATGTATTTTCTAAAGAGAACAGAACTTTCTTTTCATCTTGCTATGAGGCATTTCTGTGTTATTGTTTGGTCGGGTAGAACAAGCTCTACGATATAAAGCCCCGGTGCAGCGATTGTTGCATCCCAGATGATCAGCTCCTCTTCTATCGGATCGCAAACTGTAGTGTATAGCGTTTGGCCGCTGACATTACGGATGTTTACAATACATTGTCCGGCAATTCCCGAAAGAGAGAGGTTCAACTTGTCTGAAACCGGGTTGGGATATATTGACAGCCCCGCGGGCTCGGTCAAACCGACCTCTTTGCAGGCAAGAGTGGTAAAATACTGTAATGCAGAGTATGGAGAATACTCAGCTCCATCGGGAGAGCAATAACTCATTACCTGCCACTCGTAAGTGGTATTACAAACCAGCGGTTGTGCTATAAAATGGGTCTTATTTTCCGCCAAGTTGCTAACAACCCAGTCATCTGTTCCAACCTGCCTGAAGCGCACCTTGTATCCTGTGGCAGTATTCACATCATCCCAGATCAATTTTGCCGATGTGGCCATCACAGACGATGTATAATCAGCGGGGTAAGCACAAGATCCCTCGGGGAATAATTTAACCACCCACCAATCCTGATTTCCAATCCGATTTTCTTCTTTGTCCCCACGAGCGTTAGACTCAGTATCTCCAAGCATTACAACACCTCCATCTGAATCTATGGTAATTGCAGACAACCAATCTGAAGCCGGACCGGCTATTGTCTTATCCCACATAAAATTGCCTTCAGCATCAAGCTTCACAACCCACATGTCTCTTGCGCCAAAATGACCGCCTACGCCCTCAGATTTATAACCGGATATTTCTGAATCTGAGGACCCTCCAATTATAATCCCTCCGTCCAGCGCCTTACAAGCCGCCCTGGTATAGTCCGCTCCTGTTCCACCAATGGTCCTGTCCCAAATTACATTTCCATATAAGTCGATCTTAACGATCCAGTAATCTGTAGAGGAGATATCAGGATAGTTTATGTCATTTTCTGTTTTGTCACCGGAAATATTGGAAATAGATTCTCCGGCAAGAACATATCCGTCATCAAGAGGAACAATATTTCCTTCCATAAAATCATAGTTGTCACCACCGATCGTATTTTGCCATTCGATCTCTCCGTCGGGGTCCAATTGAACAACCCAAAAATCGAAAGCTCCTATTCTGTCCTCTGTTTTATTTCCACTGGCAAGTGATTCAGACTCACCAACAACCAGCACTCCACCGGTGGGTGTAACCTTGATGTCAGATAAAAATTCCTGCTGAGTGCCGCCGAGTTCCCTTTGCCAGATAATTGATCCCATTGAGTCGAGTTTCACAACCCAATAATCTGTTTGTCCAAAATTGGCAACTGTTTTATTCCCAGAAACAGGGGACTCCGAAGTTCCGCCCAGATAAATGTAACCATCATCTGTAACGGCAAGGTTACACCAATAATCTGAGGCTGTTCCTCCAATAGTTTTTTGCCATATTATGCCGCCCAGATGATCTATTTTCATTACCCAATAGTCATGCCATCCACCATAAAGTCCTTCCGTTTTATCTCCGGATATACCGGAGCCGGAGTATCCGGAAACGATGAAATCACCTGTGGTTGTTTGGAAGATGTCTACGGCCTCATCGCTTCCGTAACCACCATAACGCTTATCCCATAGTTTTAATCCTTCGGGGCTGATCGACACAATCCAGTAGTCAGAGTTGTTATAGTATCCCTCCGTCCAAGAGGGCTCTGTTTTATCAAATCCCACTGGTGAATTGGATGAGCCGCACATCATGAAGCCCCCATCCATTGTTTTTATGATCGATTCTCGCGCGAGATCGCTGTATAATCCCCCTATCGTATTCTGCCATTGTATTTCCGGCGCCTGGGCACACAATGCGCCAGTCAGAACCACTGCTGCAGCGGTTATGATGATACCCTTTTTCATAATAGTAAATTTTCGGGTGAACTTTTAGGCTTATAAGATACTCCGAAAAGCTCCCTGAAAACAGTACTTGTGCGCACAGGCAACGGTGATTGTTCTCACCTCGGGCATCATGCATAAAAAAGATCTGCAGCGCATGGCATGCAGGTCAATCATTTTCTGTTTCCCCTAATTCAGATCGCACCAAAACCCCTTGTGCAACCTTAGCGCCCTTGCGCCCTCGTGGCTAAAATGAGATCAGCTCATTTACCGGTTATATGCTGACGGAGTAGCTGCTGTCAGAAATGCCACTAAGACGCGAAGGCGCTAAGGTTGCGCGAAGGGTTATGTTTTATCTGGTCAATATCATTTCTTTTGTTCCGATAAGGTGTCCGTCTACGAATAAGCTGTTGGCAGACAATGCTTTAATTCTTCTGAATGCGGATTGGGATAATTGTGGTTTGGTCTATGGGTTCGGGATGTTGCCGCTGATGTTGAATTATACACGCGTAACTAAGCCCACCATTTCCAAATATCCTGGAATAAAAAAGCCCCGCAAAAAATTTGCGGGGCCTCAAACACGAGCACTTTTTAATTCCGGTTACCGGGCTATCATGAATGTGCCAAACTCCCTTACCTGGTCACATTCAATGCTGATCACATACAAACCCGGATCAAGGCCGGCAGTGGATATGGTTACCACATCATTGTCGGACGGCGATTCGGTGATGGTAAGCGCCAGCTGACCGGTGAGTGTGTAGATGTTGATCCCGCCTATGTTTTCATAAATATCTGAAAATGAAATAGTTATGCTTTCATTGGCCGGGTTGGGGAATACCGTTACCGGCTGCGCCCCGGTAGTTCCCGGGAGCCTGCAGGCGGCAGTGGCAAAAAAGGCACTTTCTGAATAGGGTGAGTTCCACGTGAAATCGGGTGAGCAGATGCTCATGACCTGCCATTCATAGGTAGTGGTGCAGGCGAGGGGCCTCAGGATGGTAAAGTGCTTGTCCGCCTTCACATAGCGGGTCATCCAGGCTTCATCCCCTTCCACCCGGTAGCGTACTTTATAACCGATGGCATCAGGAACGCTGTTCCATTTCACCTTTGCCTTATCCGGCAGGGTAACGGAGGTGAGTCCGTCCGGTGTCTGACAGTCATTCGGTTCAGTGAACAGTTTTACCATCCAGAAATCACTGCCTCCGAAGTTCGCTAAGGTCTTATCGCCGGAAATGCCTGACCAGGATGTTCCGGCAATGGTATAGGTGTAGGCATCGGGCTGACAACCATACGCCAGGCTCTCCACGCCGGTTCCGCCGATGGTATTGTCCCAGAGGACATTGCCTGAAGCGTCCAGACGTACGATCCAGTAGTCGTCGCCGCCGATCAGCGGTTCTGTTTTGTCATAGCCGGCACCGGAGATCGATTTACCTACCACTAAAAATCCGGCATCGGGTGTTTCGAAGATGTTACCGAACTGCTCGAGTGAGCTTCCGGAGATGGTGTTTTCCCAAACAATGTTTCCAAAGCCATCCACTTTTACGATCCAGTAGTCATCATCTCTGGCCGTTTCTGATTTATCGCCGGATATCCCGGAATCGGAGTGGCCTCCTAAAATATAACCGCCATCGGTCGTTGGAATGGCATCATAGAGCTGGTCGTTATTATTTCCACCTATCACATTCTGCCATTCGATATCCCCTGTGGCATTCAGTTTAACGATCCAGTAATCGCGAAGGCCTTTTGACGGTTCGGTTTTCTCTCCGGAAGCGGAGGAAGGAGAGCTACCGCCCAGTATAAAGCCTCCATCGGGTGTCTGATGCACGGAGTATAGCCATTCGCCCATATCTCCGCCGATGGTCCTTTGCCACTCTATATTGCCGTAGGTATCCAGCTTCAGCACCCAATAATCATCATAGCCACGGGAAGCTTCCGTTTTATTTCCGGAAATGCCGGACGTGGAAACCCCGGCCACGATATACCCGCCATCGGCCGTTTGCTCAACTGAGCGGCCATCATCGGAGCCGGTCCCGCCGAATACTTTCTGCCATTCGGAGGTATATCCGTTGTCAGCCAGCTTGATCAGCCAGTAGTCGGAATTTCCATAGCCCGGCACTTCTTTTGATCCGCTTATACCGGAGGTCGATTCCCCGATCACAATGAAACCACCATCACTGGTCTGGTCAATATCCGCAGGCCTGTCGTAGCCGGCGCCGCCCATACACACATCCCATAATTTCACGCCGGCGTTATCCGTGGCCACGATCCAGTAGTCCTCGAATCCATAGTGATTACAGGTTTTATTACCTGTATTCACCGTAGACCAAGTATCGCCCAGAAACACATAACCGCTGTTGGTCACCGCCACATCCTTTAAAAATTCATTACCACTGCCGCCAAATATGGCCTGCCATTCGACCTCCGGCGACTGTGCATTTGCCGTTGCCATTCCCAGCATCAGCCACATGAGCCAAGACCGGAATGTATTGAGGTAAATATGCTTTTTCATAATATATTCTTTTATTCCTTGATCGAACACAATTTCAGAGCGATAAAGTACTGCTGATCCGGGCCGGGATCAGTAATAAAGGTCACGCCGGCGTGTGATTCGTGTCAGTTTTTGGGGAGGTGTGGGGTGTCATTGCGAGGAGGGGTGATGAATGTTTGGTTTCACGTGGAACGTTGGGGGGGAAATTTGTAAAAAGGGATTCTCCCGCCCTGACCTCACCCCGTACCCTCTCCTTTTCACCGGATTGCATCCGGTGAAGGGAGAGGGCGATCAGGTTTCGCTTCGGGTGGGAGGTGGTGGTTATATCATAAGGGGTGGTTTCACGTGGAACTATTTAAGGTTGCAAAGACATGTCTTCTGTTCCACGTGGAACAATAAATACTTAAGATTTAGGAAACAATATCAACTGATAGCAAATCCTAAACACGAACACACGTACACATGCACATCCGCCGCGGCGGAAACACAAATTCCACTTACCTTTGTACCCGCATGTTCAA
>DAIMYJ010000036.1:0-14230 GCA_036734545.1 Chitinophagales bacterium | reverse complement strand
ACATCCGCCGCGGCGGAAACACAAATTCCACTTACCTTTGTACCCGCATGTTCAAAGAATACGATGTGATAGTGGTCGGCGCCGGTCATGCCGGGTGTGAGGCTGCGGCAGCTGCGGCCAATATGGGGTCCAGTGTGCTGCTGGTGACCATGAACATGCAAACCATTGCCCAGATGAGCTGCAACCCGGCCATGGGGGGCGTGGCTAAAGGCCAGATCGTGCGGGAGATCGATTCCCTGGGGGGTTACTCAGGTATCGTGACCGATAAAACGGCCATCCAATTCAGGATGCTTAACCGCTCCAAAGGTCCCGCCATGTGGAGCCCGAGGGCGCAGAGCGACAGGATGCTGTTTGCGAATGAATGGCGACTCATGCTCGAAAGGACACCGAATGTCGACTTCTGGCAGGATATGGTGTCCGGACTGCTCGTAAAGGACGGTCGCGTGCAGGGGGTACGCACGGGGATGGGGCTGGAGATCAGGGGGAAGGCGGTTGTGCTTACCAATGGCACCTTCCTGAACGGACTTATCCATATCGGTGAAAAGAATTTTGGCGGTGGCCGCGCGGCGGAGAAAGCCGCTACCGGGATCACCGAACAGCTGATATCCCTGGGATTTGAAAGCGGCCGCATGAAAACAGGCACCCCTCCCCGGGTGGATGGACGCAGCCTGGACTATTCACTGATGGAGGAACAACCCGGCGATGAAGACCCGCAAAAGTTCTCCTACACGGATACCAAACCCCTGGCCAAACAACGCCCCTGCCATATTACCTATACCTCCGACGCCGTGCATGATATCCTGCGGACGGGTTTCGATAAGTCGCCCATGTTCAGCGGACGCATCAAGGGGCCGGGACCACGCTACTGTCCCAGTATAGAAGATAAGATAGAACGCTTCGCCGCACGCGAACGCCACCAGATATTCGTGGAGCCGGAAGGGTGGGATACCGTTGAGGTATACATCAACGGATTCTCTACCAGTCTGCCCGAAGACATACAATACAAAGCCCTCAAAGCCATCAAAGGCTTTGAGAATGTGAAAATGTTCCGACCGGGATATGCCATTGAATATGACTACTTCCCGCCGGTGCAACTGAACCATACCCTGGAGACCCGCCTCGTGAAGAACCTTTTCTTTGCCGGACAGATCAACGGCACCACAGGCTACGAGGAGGCCGCCTGCCAGGGACTTATCGCCGGTATCAATGCCCACCTGGCCATCCGTGAGCAGGAGCCGTTCATTGTTGACCGCGCCGAAGGGTATATCGGGGTGCTGGTAGATGACCTCATCAATAAAGGCACTGAAGAGCCTTACCGCATGTTCACCTCCAGGGCCGAATACCGTGTGCTGCTGCGTCAGGACAATGCCGATATCCGCCTCACCCCGCGTGCACATGCCATAGGACTCGCCTCAGACGAGCGCCTTGAAAGAGTGCGGAGAAAAGAATCGGAATCCGAAGCGCTGATCCGCTTCCTGCGCGAAACCGGTGTGGATCCCGATCAGGTGAACGGCATGCTAGAAAAAAATGGGTCGGCACCCATCCGACAAAAGGCGAAACTGGCGTTATTGCTGAGTCGCCCGCATATCAGCATCAACGATCTGCTGGGCATCAACAGCGCCATCGACAGCGTGTTGCTGGCCGTGGAGCCCGAGTTCCGCGAACAAGCCGAGATCACCATCAAATATGAAGGGTATATCTCCAAGGAAAAAGAGCTGGTAGACAAGATGCAGCGCCTCGAACATATCCTCATCCACGAATCGATCGATTATACCACCATGCACTCCATTTCCTCCGAAGCCCGCGAAAAGCTGAGCCGCGTAAGGCCCAGAACACTCGGCCAGGCCAGCAGGATCAGTGGTGTTTCACCCTCCGACATCGCCGTGCTCATGGTGCACATCGGCCGCTGACCTATGCGTATCTACTCCTATATATATATATGTGCCCTCCTCCTCTTAGGAGCCTCGTGCGCCAATGTGGTGGCACCCGGCGGAGGTGAAAAGGATATTACCCCGCCCACACCACAGTCATTTATCCCCGATACCAACTCCGTAAACTTCGAGGCACGCGAGATCCGCATTCAGTTCGATGAATACCTGCAGCTGAACGACGTGTTCAACCAGGTGCTGGTGTCGCCGCCGCTCAATACGCCGCCCGATATCCGGATGAAGGGCAAAACGCTCATCATCAGCATCAGCGATACGCTCAAGGAGAACACGACCTATACCATCAATTTCGGACAGGCGATCAAAGACCTGACCGAAGGGAACACTTTAGATAATTTTACATACGTTTTCTCCACGGGCCCGGTGCTGGACTCTTTGCAGGTTTCCGGAACGGTGAAGGACCGCCTTACCGACAAGCCGGTGCAGAAGGCGTATGTGGTGCTTTACCTCGAGCCGAGCGACACCTCGTTTGCCACTACCCGCCCCTACTACTTTGCCCGCACCGACGAGACCGGTGGTTTCACGATCAAAAATGTGCGCGCGGGAAACTATGGTTTGTATGCGCTCGAGGACATGAACTTCAACTATTTCTACGATCTGCCGAACGAACGCATCGCTTTTCAGGACAGCCTGCTGCAGCTCGACAGTGCGGTTTCGAAGCAGACACTTTTTCTTTTTGGGGAAAATAAAATTCCGCTGCAATTGCAGGATATCCGTTCCATCCGGTACGGTATGACGCGAATGGCATTTACCGGAAACGCTGCCGGATCCACCGTTACGTATACCGGAAAAGATACTGCTGCAAATTACATCACGCGCAATGCCGCCGGCGATACACTGATCTTCTGGCATAGTAATTATGCACTCGATACGCATTATCTCCAACTGGCTTTCGACACCACGATGATCGAACGGAAGATCGCCGTGAAAACGCTGCATAAGGATTCTATTTTCAGTGAGCAGAAAAATACATTTACGCATAACGCGATCGCCATCAACAAAGGCACAGACACTCGCGCAGAATGGGATCCCGAACGTCCGGTGTTGCTGAAATTCTACAATCCCGTTTTAAGTGTTACCGATACACCATATATATATAGCGACAGTGTGCTGATCGGTCGCGCCACATTTACAACGGATACTCTGGACGCGCGCAACGTCTCATTATACTTTCCCTGGAAAACGGAAAAGCAATATGATATCGTGATACCCGGCAATGGCATACGCGATATTTTCGGGCTGCCCACCGCTGCGGATACGATCCGCTTATCCATCCGAAAGGCTGATGCCTACAGCGATCTGAGCATGGCGCTCACCAACAACACCGGTCATGCACTCATCATCGAATTATTGAAATTCGATCTGTCGCACGTGAAAAATTGGAACATTCCGGCAAAACCGACGAACAATGTGATCGAACAAAAATATCTCACACCGGGCGTGTATCGCATACGCGCGATCGTCGACAAAGACAACAACGGTGAGTGGACAACCGGCGATCTGGAATTGCATCGTCAGCCCGAACCCATCTATTATTTTCCCACCGATCAAAATTTACGTGCGAACTGGGAAAATGAGATCGAGTGGGTGATCGAATGACGCAACGAGCAGGTGTTCACAATTCACATATTTTCCACATTTTTGACAGCGGCTAAAAACGCGTTTTGCCCTGAAAATCGACCTTCAGAAACGAGGTTATTTTCAACGAAAAAGAATTTTCCGACCGGATCTTCATGGTGAGGATCGCGTTCAACAGAGGGCAAATAAATGCGGAATTTTACGCTTTCGCCTCAAACAGGTCCGGAGCTGCCTGCAGGCAGTACGACAACCCGAATGTTTCGATGCACCAGTTCCGCAATTCGGACACCTCTTCGTTGATGAGTTTTTTAAGTGCCTTGTAGTATTCGGCACGGAAGAGGGACTTATCAAAACTCACCTTCTCAAGGATCATTTTGAAATATTCCAGCATCGTCATAAGCAACAGCTTTGAAATTCTATAAACGGGTTCTCGGGTGCAAATGTTACACTTATCCGGAGTTTAACATTTGTGACAATTCCACAGCCCGGTATGGAATTCCCAATGGATAAGACACTTTTGTCATTTTATTACCTTTGACTTGATTAAATTTATACTTCCTTAATCAAGCTCGTCAATGAGACTCATTACCACCACGCTCATTATCCTCATCAGCACTTTTTCCCTTCGGGCACAGATCACCGCCTTCCCGGATACCAGCATATGTCCCGGCGACCCGGTGACCCTGGGTTCCATCCTTGTAGACGTGTGTACCGACTGCTACAGCTATGAAGAGATCCCGTTCGCGCCCGAACCGATCGGCGGGGTAACGCTCACCATGATCGACGACACCTATATCGGGCCTTTCGACATTGGTTTCGACTTCTGTTTTTTCGGGGTTTATTATGATCAGTTCTATCTCTGCTCCAACGGCTGGATCAGCTTTGTGCCGCCGGGTGGCGGATGGGCCACTAACTGGACACCCGACGGTCCGATACCGGATGCCGCCGGCAACGTGCCCAAGGCGGCCATCATGGCGCCATGGACCGACTGGCATACGGGACTTTGCACAGATTGTATCCATTACGAAACCATAGGCGTTGCGCCCAATCGCAAGATCGCCATCACCTGGGAAGAGGTGCCGTTGTTCAGCTGCACAGATGAATTGGGCACTTTCCAGATCGTATTGTATGAAACCACCAACTGGGTAGACAACCACTTCACTGACGTGATGATATGTCCCAGCTGGGACCTCGGTATCGCCACACAGGGGATGCACAATGAAGACGGCACCGTGGCCTATACCGTAGAAGGCCGCAATGCCACCGAATGGGAAGCACATGATGAATCCTGGCGCTGGTATACCAGCGATATCGCCTGGTATGATGAAGACGGCACCCTGATCGGCACAGGTCCGGAAGTAGATGTGAGCCCAGAATTCACTACCACCTACACACTCGTTCAAACTTTATGTGACGGCACCGAATATACCGATGATGTAACCGTTGAAGTGGGCGCTGAGCTTACCGTAGACAGCGTTGTAACTGCTGTGAGCTGCGGCGGAGCAGGAGACGGTTCTATCACTATAGACATCGGCGGCGGCTTAGAGCCCTACAGCTATGAGTGGAGCACCGGCGCCACCGGCGTTACGGAGATCACGGGCCTTGATGGCGGCATCTATACCGTAACGGTAACAGAGGCCGGCGGCTGTTCACGCACCTATACTTTTACGGTGGATGAACCTGAAACACTGGTAGCAGAGGCCACCGATATTGTGAACAACCCCTGCAACGGCTACGAAGTAGGCTCGGCCCATATCGATGTTTCCGGTGGCTCACTGCCTTATACCTTCAGTCTGGATGGCGGCGCCCCGACCATCGTTGATACCTTTGAAGACCTGCCGGCCGGCGACTACACCGTTTTGGTTACCGACGCCAGCGGCTGTACAACAGAAATAGAATTCACTATCACCGAACCTATATTATTCACGGCCGATCTGGCTGCTGACAACATCAGTATCCTCGGCGGACAGCCCGTTACCATCACACTGGAAACCAGTCTGCCCGACGTCGTAAGCACAGAGTGGGATCCTGATGTAGCTGATACCGATCCCGACTTTGTGGTTGTGGATACCCCGTATACCACCACCACTTACTATGTGACCGTAACCAACAGTGAAGGTTGTGTGGCTGTCGATTCCATTACCATCGTGGTAGACGTGGCTCCCGAGATCTTCTTCCCGTCGGCATTTTCACCGAACGGGGATAATGTGAACGACATCTTCTTCGGCTATGGCTACAATGTGGATACCTATCACCTTATGATCTACAATCGCTGGGGTCAGCTGGTATACGAGACCAACACTTTTGGCACCGGCATTGGCTGGGATGGGAAGGTAGATAATGTGGAGCAGGAGATCGGAACTTACATCTGGCAGGTAAGCGCGGGCTTCGCCGATGGCCAGGAATATATCGACACGGGGAACTTTACCCTGGTTCGATAACATATTAATATTAATATATATGCATTATAGCCAGAAGCTTACTCTACTTAAGTTTCCGGCGATACTGTTTAAGTCGATTGGCGCCGCGGCAAATAGCACGAAAAACCCTGTTTTGTGACAAGGAAAGCGTGTATAAAAACCAGGATAGCCATCGAATGGTTTTCTTCGAGAATATTCTTTGTGGACAGATTGTGAATTTCGGCCATAACGGCTTATCTTTGCGTTCCCAAATTCGTAAGTGATGAAAAGGACGTTTCAGCCTTCAAAAAGGAAAAGGAAGAACAAACACGGTTTTCGTGAACGTATGAAAACCAAGGACGGCCGCAAGGTGCTTGCCCGTCGCCGTCGCAAAGGCCGCAAAAAACTGACTGTTTCTGACGAAAGGAACATCAATAAATAAATCGCACCCGATCATCCGCGCTCCGCGGCCGGGTGATACATTGCATAAGTCGGAGCGACTATGCCGGGAAAACCTCATTGCCTCGCTGTTTACAGCGGGGCATCGTTTTTTCAGCGCACCACTACAGGTGTTTTGGATGCCCGCTGAGCTGGATGCACCGGTGCCGGCACAATGCCTATTCTCCGTTTCTGCACGCAAATTCCCCCATGCTGCCGACCGCAACCGCATCAAACGTTTGTTGCGCGAAGGCTATCGACGGAACAAATCTGCCCTGTACGATGTCATACAAACAAGCGGGCAACAATATGCCGTGGCGATCGTATACACCGGAAAAACGGTAACTGATTTTAACGCGCTGGAACCCAAAATACAATTAGCTTTGAGTGCGTTAGGTAACCGTATCAGCGAACGATCGATGCCTGACGGAGAAACCAACGTATGAATCCCTTCTCCTACATCATCATCGTTCCGGTGAAGATCTATCAATGGATCATTTCGCCCTGGTTGCCGAATTCCTGCAGATATACGCCTACCTGTAGTCAGTATATGCTGGAAGCCGTTAAAAAATACGGACCGATCAAAGGCGGATGGTTGGGCATAAAAAGATTATCCCGATGTCACCCCTGGGGCGGCCACGGTTACGACCCGCTTAAATAACCGAAGAAATAAGATCCGCATTACCTTAAAATCTGTGTTCCATTTTAACAACATATGATGCGCACCATAAAAAATAAATTCACCGTAGGCCTCGGCGCCGTGATCATCTTTTTATCGGCCACCTCTGCCGTTACCAGCGCCGATCTTTTCGAAGTAGCGAAGAACATCGACATCTTTACCTCGGTGTATAAAGAGTTGAATACGTATTATGTGGATGATGTGGATCCAAACAAACTCATGCGCACCGGTATCGATGCCATGCTGGAAAGTCTGGACCCGTATACCAATTATATTTCTGAAGCAGAGATCGAAGGATACAAATTTCAGATCACCGGAAATTACGGCGGTATCGGCGCGAGCATTCGGCCAATTAATGATGAAGCAACCGTGGTAGAATGTTATCCCGGATTTGCTGCAGAGAAAGCCGGACTGATGCCCGGTGATATCATCCTGGATATCGACGGTAAAAAAGTGACCAAAGAGAACAACGAATCCATCAGCGACCTGCTGCGCGGATCCCCGGGCACCACAGTGAATGTGCGCATTCGTAGACCATACGAAGAAAAAGAACACACCTTCTCCATCGTAAGGGAAGACATTGATGTGAAGAACGTACCCTATTTCGGATTCATTGAATCCGGTGTCGGCTATATCTATCTGGCACAGTTCACCGAAGACGCCGGTCTGCATGTTTCCAACGCACTTAAGGATCTCAAACAAAAAGATCCTAAAATGCATTCCGTTGTGCTGGACCTGCGCGGAAATCCCGGCGGTCTGCTTCGCGAAGCCGTGAATGTGTCGAATGTATTCCTGGATAAAGGCAAGGAGGTCTGCAGCACACTGGGCCAAGTGAAAGAATGGGATAAAACATTCAACACGCTTAACAATCCGGTAGATACGGATATCAAACTGGTGGTGCTCACCAATTCCTCATCAGCCAGTGCATCAGAGATCGTGGCAGGCGCGGTACAGGATTATGACCGCGGGGTGATCGTAGGACAAAAGAGTTACGGCAAGGGATTGGTGCAAACCACCAGAGACATCTCTTATAACACCAAGCTCAAGCTTACCACCGCCAAATATTACATTCCCAGCGGCCGCTGTATACAGGCACTGGATTATTCCCATCGCAATCCCGATGGCAGTGTAGGTAAAGTGCCGGATTCACTGAAAACCGCTTTCAAAACACGCAACGGACGCGTCGTTTACGACGGCGGCGGTATTGATCCCGACAGGGCGGTTGAGCGCAGGGATTATAAGGATATCACGGCAAGTCTCATCACCAAGAGTCTCATTTTCGCGTATGCCACGAAATATCGTCACGAACATCCCAGCATCGGCGACGCCAAAACATTCAGCATCAGCGAAACCGATTATCAGAATTTTGTAGCCTGGCTGGAAGGAAAAGAATACAACTACATCACCGATACGGAACGCAGTCTCGATAACCTCGAATCTCACACCAAGGATGATGCTTTTTATGCTACCGTGAAACACGATCTGGACCATCTGCGTGAAACCATTGAAGGAGATAAAAAGAACGACCTGTATAAGTTCAAGGATGAGATCATGGCAGAGTTGAACATGGAGATCGCCTCCCGCTACTATAATGAAAGCGGTCGCATCGAAGCAAGCTTCCGTGTAGACGATGACATACAGGAAGCCCTGCGCATACTCAAAGATGATGCGGCATATCAAGCTATTTTACAGACCAAATAATTTCCACATACAGATGACCTTTCAAACATCAATACTGAAGCATACCGCTATATGGCTGTTGACAGCCGCTTTATGGAGCACCGGCGCGATAGCACAATCACCCGCGCGCCAGGAACTGGAAAAACATATTCTCTATCTCTCCGATGACAAACTGGAGGGTCGCGCCACCGGTTCAAAAGGTGAGGAGCTGGCAGCTAAATATATTGCTGAGGCGTTCACTCAATACGGAGTACAACCGGCGGGAGACAAAGGCTCTTATCTGCATGCCTTTGAAGCACGCGCCGGGAAGAAACCCGGTAAAGACAATTATATCCGTACGACGCAACAATGGAACATCAGCGATCAGCACTATCCGCATCCGATGACCGGTAACGGCACTGTAACCGCTACCATCGCTGCAGTCGGATTTGGTATAACTGCACCGGATCTGAATTATGATGATTATGCGCAGACAGATGTGAAAGGAAAGATCGCGCTCATCAAAACCTCTTCTCCCGACGGCACGCATCCGCATTCAAAATACATCAACTATAATGATGAGCGCAAAAAGATACAGACCGCCGTTGCAAAAGGCGCAGTGGGTGTGATCTTTTACAATCAGGATGAGAACTACACACTCCCTGCGCGTGACTACCGAAGGAATGTGACCGCAGAAAGCATACCGGTATTCATCGCAGATAGCGCAACCGCTGCGCATTTGCTTGGTTACAGCGGAGAGGTCACGCTGGCTGCGGATCTGCAGGAAGAAGTACGCCTGGGCCATAACGTGGTTGGATTCATTGATAATAAAGCCGCCAACACCATTGTGATCGGTGCACATTATGATCATCTTGGCCACGGCGAGATAGAAGGTTCATTATACCGCGGCGAACCGGCGATTCACAACGGTGCCGATGACAACGCCAGCGGCATTGCGCTGATGCTGCAACTCGCGAAGGAACTCCGCAGCAGTGACCTGCGCAGCAATAATTATCTGTTCATTGCATTCAGCGGAGAGGAGATGGGCTTGTTCGGCAGCAAAGCATTCGTCAACTCACCCCTCATGCAGGGATATACCGTGAATTACATGCTCAATTACGATATGGTGGGTCGCATGGATACCACGCTGGCCGTGATCATCAACGGTGCCGGTACCAGCACCGAGTGGAGCATCCTGCCGCAACTCGCCACCAACGGCATGCGCATCACCACCACCGAAAGCGGCATCGGCCCCAGCGATCAAACTTCATTTTATCTGAAGGATATTCCCGTATTACATTTCTTCACCGGCTCACATGCCGATTATCACAAACCCACCGATGATGCCGAGCTGATCAATTATGCCGGTATTCAGATGATCGGTGACTATTCGATGCGCCTGATCCGCGAGCTGGATGACAACGGTCGCATCGCCTTCACCAAGACCAAGGACAGCAGCAACGAAAATTCGCCCCGCTTTACGGTGACCATGGGTGTGGTGCCCGATTACGCTTATAGCGGCAAGGGCATGCGTGTGGATGGCGTGACCGATGGTAAACCGGCACAAAAGGCCGGAGTGGCCGCCGGTGATATCATCATTAAACTGGGCACGTTTGATGTGACCGATATGATGGCTTACATGCAGGCCCTCGGTAAATTTTCGAAGGGTCAAACCACCACGGTGACCCTGATCCGCAACAACGAAACACTGGAACTGCCGGTATCCTTCTAAGTGGCGCTGATCCTTCATATCGAAACATCAGGCCCGGTGTGCAGCGTGAGCCTTTCCCGAGAGGGGGAAACGCTTGCTGTATATACTGCCGATATCCTGAATGACCATATGACCGGTATCACCGATCACATACACCGTGTGTGCACGGAGGCCGGAGTGGTGATGCGAGACCTGCAGGCGGTAGCCATCAGTGCGGGACCGGGTTCCTATACCGGTCTGCGCATAGGCACCAGCGCGGCCAAAGGAATTTGCCATGCGCTTGGTATACCCCTGATCACCATTCCCACCCCTGAGGCCATGGTTTCAGCCATGCTGGAAAAGTATCGCGGACAGGACCTGTTGTTCTGTCCACTCATCGACGCCAGGCGCATGGAGGTATATACTATGCTTGCCGATACGGACGGGACAATATTGTTGCCGCCTTTCGCCTATATTGTGACATCACCCGCTTTTGACTACGTTCCTGCCGGCAAACCCTGTGTATACTTCGGTTCCGGCCTGGAAAAGTGTCTGGACTACCTTCCTGCCGGTGCGGTGGCCGACCGCGATTATACACCCTCAGCTGAGCATCTTCATTCATTAGCAAATCGTCAATATTCCAAGGGTATTTTTGCCGATATGCCCTATTTCGAGCCCTTGTACCTGAAGGATTTTTACACTCCAATAAAAAAATAAGTATATAAGTCACTGAAATACTTGTTTTTATACAACATATACAATAGTTTTGAAATTGAAGGTTAGAGTGGGTATTGTGAACCAACTGAAACAAGACCATGCCCGCTACGCACACAAGTAAACTTACTACGGATTCCGGCGAGGAGCTCAAGCTGGACTACAACAATCTGCGAAAGACAGTACTCGTCATTCGCTCTGTAAATCACAAACTGCGTCAGCAGATGATCAATCTGCTGGATGAATATCCGCGACTGACGGTGACTGAGATTTACATCAAGATGCGTTTGGAGCAATCTATAGCCTCACAACATCTCGCGATATTGCGCAGGAGCAATGTGGTGGTGACCAAGCGCGATGGAAAATTCATTTATTATTCGTTGAACAAGGAGAGGCTGGAGCATATTGCCCAGTTGATCAAAGAATTATCGAAGTGATATGGCAAAGCAGGATACGATCTTAATTGACAGTATACAGCCGATGGAGTTACGCGAGTCCATGTTGGTGTTGCGATCGATCACGCATCCGCTGAGACTGAAGATCATCGCTTACATCGATAAACACCGCAAGATCAGTGTACACAAGATCTATACAGGGCTCAATCTGGATCAGAGTATAGCGTCGCAACAACTCCACATCCTCCGCAGTGCCAACATGGTACACACCCACCGCGAAGGAAAATTCGTATACTATTCGCTCAACTACGAAAATCTCAAAAGGGTGAATGATCTGGTGGAGAATTTCAGGAAGAAGTGAGTGGTGAGTGGTGAGTGGTGAGTGGTGAGTGGTGAGTGGTGAGTGGTGAGTGGTGAGGAATTAGGGAATAATCCTCGGGTAGACGCTCGCGGGGGTTTGTGAACCCGCACTTGCGATTGGCACATTCCCGCATTTACCACATCTTTGCGGCATGCAACAGATCACCACCGACATCTGCATCCTCGGTGCCGGACCCGGAGGGGCAGCTGCCGCTCTTTTTCTTGCCAAGGAAGGCATCCCATGCGTTATTGCCGATAAAGCCGTATTCCCACGCGATAAGGTGTGCGGGGATGCCCTCAGCGGAAAGGTTGTGGAGATCCTCAACCGCTATGACCGCAGCCTGGTGGAACGCCTGAGCCGCGACAGCATGCAGCTGAACTGCTGGGGTGTCACCTTTGTAGCACCCAACCTTGAAGAACTCAGCATCCCCTTCCGTAACAAGCCTAAAGCCCCGGAGAAAGCGCGCGAGATCGCACCGGGTTTCATCGCCAAGCGCATCGACTTCGACCATTTCCTGGTGAATGAGCTGAAGCAGCAACCGACCGTGCAATTGCTCGAAGGCGTTGAAATAGACCGGTTCGAGCGCACCGGCGAAGGATTTCTCTGCACCTCGAAGGACGGTCAAACCACCATCCGCTGCCGGCTGGTGATCGACGGCTCCGGGGCACACTCCCAATTCGCCAAAAAGATCGGCGGCCTGGAAGTGGAAAAGGAGCACCACTGCGCCGGGCTCCGCTGGTATTATACCGGTGTAACCGGTATCAAGGAAGGGAACTACATCGAGTTACACTTCCTCAAGGACTTCCTCCCGGGCTATTTCTGGATATTTCCGCTCCCCAACGGCCTCTGCAATGTGGGTGTGGGGATGCGCAGTGATTACGTGAGCAAGAAGCGCATCAACCTGAAAACCGAGCTCCAGGATATCATTCAGCGCTATCCGCAGCTGCGGGAGCGGTTCAGGGATGCTAAACCGGTTGATGATATCCGCGGATACGGCCTACCGCTGGGCAGTAAGAAACGTAAACTGAGCGGAGACCACTATATGCTCATTGGCGACGCTGCCAGCCTGATAGACCCTTTTACAGGGGAAGGTATCGGCAATGCCATTTTAAGCGGTTATACTGCCGCGCAGCAGGCAAAAACGGCCCTTGGCACCGGAGATCTTTCGGCGGCGGGACTCAAAGGCTATGATGAAGCCATTTACCGGCGCTTGGGGGGTGAGCTGAACCTGAGCTACAGGATGCAAAAACTTGTTCGGTATCCCTGGCTGTTCAACTTCGTGGTGCGCAAGGCCAACCGCAACAAGACCCTGCGGGAGACCATTATGGTGATGTTCGAGGACATCGACCTGCGTGACCGGCTCCGGAGGCCTTCATTTTATTTCAAATTGCTATTTTCGGGAAAAAACTAAGCTTATGCGCAAACTTATCTACCTCGTACTGCTGGCAGCTACCTGCAGCCTGATGTTGAACGCCTGCAAAAGCAAGGACAAAGACCACAGCGATGATGAGATCGAAGATCTTACACTCGTGGTTACGCCCGATGCGCTTGCCTGAGCGCCATTCGTTGCTTTTTTTACAAAAGTTTAGAACCTTTCTACGGGTTTTAGAGGTTACCTTTGCATAAAACTTTTCGGACATGAAAAAATATATCCTTCCCGTCCTCATCGTTAGCGGCACCCTGTTCATGGCTGCCTGCGGCGGTAAAGACAAAGATCACAGCGAAGACGACATGGACAGCCTCACCGGCCGTGATGCACAGTTCCAACTGGCTTCCTATGTAACGCTTGACACTGCCCGTCACTTTGGCAAGACCATCTCAGCCGAAGGTGCTACCAACGTACAGAACCTCGCTGCCGACCTGAATAGGGCCAACGGCTTTTCCGGTAAGGTATCCGGTACCGTTACCAGCGTATGTCAGAATAAAGGCTGCTGGATGACCCTCGACACAGGCAATGGCGGCACCATGATGGTTACATTCAAGGACTATGGTTTCTTCGTTCCGAAAGACCTCTCCGGTAAGTCTGTGGTGATCGAAGGTAAAGCTGAGATACGCACAGTGTCCGTAGATGAGCAAAGGCACCTCGCTGCTGATGCCGGCAAACCGCAATCAGAGATCGACAAGATCACTCAACCCAAAGACGAACTCCGCTTCGTTGCTGATGGCGTGGTGATCAAGTAAAAAATATCCACACCTTTGGAAAGTTTGGCATAGAACCTTATCTTTGCCAAACTTTTTCATTTTAGCCGTAAGGCTGATGATTCCGTAGCTCAGTCGGTAGAGCATAACACTTTTAATGTTGGGGTCCTGGGTTCGAGTCCCAGCGGAATCACAAAAAAGCCACTCAATTTTGGGTGGCTTTTTTAGTGGA
>DAIMYJ010000035.1:10329-29124 GCA_036734545.1 Chitinophagales bacterium | reverse complement strand
GGTCGGGGTGAGGTTCAAGCAGCAAGCGGCCAATGAAATACCTTGTTACCGGCCACGCAATTGCGATCAGATCCTGCAACCGCCCAACCCGTCCAAACCGCCACATTTACCACCACCCCACCTTCGTGCAACCTTAGCGCCTCCGCGCCTTAGTGGCCTCGCTTAGCTTACGCAAGCAGAGTTACCATCTGCACCAAACATCCTAAGGGTAGAACACACATGCAGTCCTACACACCACCACGGGCGCACGTCTGCACTGCTCTTTGCCAACCCTGATATAAGGCATCGGCATCGGGTGATGAGAGCAGGGGAATAAATGTGCCGGCTGCCTGATCCGTTATTCGGAAAGCAGGATCGGGCAATACTGCCAGCATTGCCGCTCCGAGTGCGGTGGATTCAAGATATGCCGGACGAACAACTGTGGTTTGTAAAACATCACTTTGAAACTGCATCAGCCAATTATTAGCAGTTGCCCCGCCATCCACACGCAGGGCATTTATAGGAATTCCGGTATCGCGCTGCATGGCATCCAACACATCGCGCGTCTGATAGGCAATCGCTTCGAGTGCTGCGCGCGCAATATGGGCTTTGCCGGTACCGCGTGTTAATCCTGTAATGGTGCCGCGTGCATACATATCCCAGTGCGGTGCACCTAATCCGGTGAATGCCGGCACAAAATATACACCATCATTACTTTCTAAAGACTTTGCCAGATCTTCCGATTCTGCACTGCTCGAAATGATCTGCAGCGTATCGCGCAGCCATTGAATGACTGCACCGGCAATAAATACACTCCCTTCCAGGGCATAGGTGATCCTGCCTCCCAGTCCCCACGCGATCGTCGTGAGCAATCCGCTATTACTTAAGGCAAATTGTTCGCCGATATTCATCAGCATGAAACATCCTGTGCCATAGGTATTCTTTACCATGCCGGGTTGAGTGCATTGTTGTCCGAACAAGGCAGCCTGCTGATCTCCTGCAACACCGCGAATAGGAATTTGATGTTCTTTAACGACCGCATGACCAAAATCATCGTGCGACATTTTTACCGTTGGCAGCATCGCCGCAGGAATATCCAACGCCGATAGTAAATGTGTATCCCATTGCAGTGTGCGGATATTGAACAACATCGTACGGGATGCATTGGTCACATCCGTAGCATGCACGCGACCTTCCGTTAATTTCCAAATGAGCCAGCAATCTATGGTGCCGCAGAGCAGGTCACCCTTCTGCGCTTTTTCACGTGCGCCCGGCACATGGTCGAGTATCCATTTGATCTTGGTGCCGGAGAAATAAGCGTCAATGACCAGTCCGGTATTTTCACGTATATAGTGTTCGTGTCCCTGCTGTTTTAATTGCCCGCACATGTCGGCCGTCCGCCTGTCCTGCCACACGATCGCATGATGTATCGGCTTACCGGTATGCTTGTCCCACACCACCACGGTCTCCCGCTGATTCGTGATCCCGATGGCGGCAATGCTTTTGGCATCCACATCGCGCAGCACTTCCATTATCGTATACAGCTGACTCTCCCATATCTCCTCCGCATCATGCTCCACCCATCCAGGCTGCGGGAATATTTGCGTGAATTCTTGCTGAGCCTTCGTCACCTCACGCAAGCCTTCATCGAACAGTATCGTTCTCGAGCTGGTCGTGCCTTGATCAATGGATAGAACGAAGGATCTCATTTTCACTGCATTCTTTGCGCCTCTGCGTCTTTGCGTGAAAACTGGTAGCACACTGATGACGCTAATGAGGCTGATTTATACTGATCTCACGGACAAGGCAAAGTATCAATCATCGCCTCATATTCATCCAGCTGATCCGCATATCCGCAATCGCTGTCAATATACGCCTGCATCGCATCGCGATAGGCCGCACAATCAGCATCCGACGCATCCCAGTCGGAGGCGGTATTCGTAACATCCACCAGCAGGTCGGCGCAGGCAACGGTCTTATCATCGCAGGAGGATGTCATCAGTGCGGCTATTGCGCACAAAAGGAGTGTGTTTCTTTTCATGATATGTCCAGTTCGTTTTGAATGCTAGTTTCAAGTGGAAAATTCATTGCCTGCACAGCGGTGAGTCCTGCGGCAACATATAAATAAATATCGGCTTCCTGCACAAGCAACGCCACCACCGAAAACATGATGGCTGCTTCCACGATGGCCAGTTTGATGATGAACAGCTTGCGCCATTCTGCTAATTTCGTTGTGGTGTCAGGTTGCGCTTTAGCGGCAGGCAAACGCAGACGATAGAACATCGTGGAGCCTACAACGGCAGCGGTGGCCGCACCGATCACCGCATACATAAAGGGATCGTTCTCCAGGCTGAACGGTCGGTCGATCGCCGATTGCATCGACAATACCACGACGATGAAAATGATCGGTCCCATGAATACACCGCCGAAGATAATGCGTGTGGTAAGCAGAAATTGTTTATCCATTGGGCAAATGTTGTTGTATGAATTGTGCGATGGTATCGAATACTTTTTGCTTCTCCGGTTCATTGTGCAGTTCGTGATACCACCCTTCGAACGGCACGAACGTAATGCGGTCGGGACGCAAAGCGGCAAATGCCTGCGATGCTTTATGACTGGTCAGCTGATCACCGGTGCCATGCATAATGAGCAGGGGATCCTGCAGCTGATCTGCTTTTTCCGGAATATGCAATCCTGCCTGCAGCGTTTCAAAGAATGCCGATGCCGTGATCTTTCCATGCACCAGCGGATCTTTTTCATACGCCTGCACGATGGCGGGGTCATGCGATAAATGTTTGGTGTTCAGTCCGGTGGGTTGTGCCAGCGCGGGGTATATCGATTTCACCGTTTTCCCCAGCCATACCTTCCACGCCGGCGGCTCAAAAGCGAGGCGTATCCATGGCGACGATGCAATATAAGCCCTGACCTTTCCGGTTTGCCGGAACGCATAATTGATCACCACATTGCCACCCATACTTTGTCCGTAGAGGAACAGCGGCAATCCCGGAAATTCCTTCTGCGCCAGATCGATGAGCGCGTCCACAGTCTCCAGATATTCATCGAATCGCAGCATATGCCCGCGAGGTCCGCCTGACTGTCCATGACCGATCAGGTCAGCCGCATACACGGCGTATCCGCTCCCGGCGAAATGGGCTGCCATGGTAGCGAAACGGCTGCTGTGGTCGCTCTGTCCGTGAATGACCACGTAGAGTGCGCGGGGTGTGTCGGTCCCGATCCACCGTTGTGCAAAAATGGATTGTCCGGCCTGCTGCTTCCAGGCGTACGTGGTGTGCTGCATGGTGCCGAAAATACAAATAATTCATATGTCTCTGCAGCCCCGTGTTACCGCACTTCGGGTTATCTTCACCCCATGAAGCGATTGAAACCCCTGCTCAAGGTCATCGGTTGGCTGGTGGCCGGCGCTGCATTGTATGTGATCGGGATGATCATCTACGGCACCATCACCGAATACAAACCCGAACCCGGTGCCGTTGAACCGGTGCCGGTGAAAGGAAAGGCCGCAGCCTCCGCAACCATGGATTCCGTGCTGAACCTCATGACATGGAATATCGGGTATGGCGGACTGGGCCGCGAAATGGATTTCTTTTATGACGGGGGAAAAACGGTGCGTGCACCGCAGGAAAAATGGGATGCCTATTTTAAAGGTATCTGCGGACTGATCGCCGCCAACGACACGGTAGATTTTTATCTCATTCAGGAAATAGACCGCCGATCACGCCGCAGTTATGAAGTGGATATGTATCGCGAAGTGAATCATATCCTGAAAGGATATAGTTCTGCATTCGGCCTGAATTATGATGTCAACTTTGTGCCCGTGCCCTACACGCGCCCCATGGGTCAGGTGTATGGCGGTGTGGCCACCTACAGCCGGTATATGCCGGCCGCTGCCGAGCGCAACCAATATCCGGGTAAATTCCCATGGCCTACGCGCATCTTTTTCCTCGACCGCTGCTTCCTCACGCAACGATATCCGCTGGCGAACGGAAAAGAACTGGTGCTCATCAACACGCATAATTCCGCCTATGATGAGACCGGCGAGATCAAGGATGGAGAGATGCAATACCTGAAGACATTCCTCGATGCCGAGTATGCCAAAGGCAACTACGTGATCGCCGGCGGCGACTGGAATCAGTGTCCGCCCAATTTCCAGTTTGACAAGTTCAAACCGGAATCCGGCTATGACGGATTCATGCCGCCGAGTATGTCATTCGATTATGCCTCCGAAGGCTGGCTGTGGGCCTACGACCCCGATGTGCCCACCAACAGGCACCTGGAGACACCGATGGATGAAAATACCTTCCGTACCGTAATTGATTTCTTCCTGATCTCTCCCAACATAGAACTCAAAAAGATAAAGACCGTAAACACCGACTTCGCCTTCTCCGATCACCAACCGGTGCTGATGCAAGTGCGGTTGAGGTGAGAGAGGTAGTGAGTAGTGGGTAGTGAGTAGTGGGACGAATAAAAGTGATATTGCCGTGCGAGTATTTGCATAGAGGTTGGTGAATTTGATGTGTGAATTCCTTCTCAATTTCACTCGGGATTTGATACGTAAAGACTATTAATTAAAGTTCTTTAAAACAATATCCCTCCTATTCGGCGTGTGGACTCGATTAGGATATGGGTTTTATGAGGCGTTTATGCATAATTTTATTCTCCAGATTCCAAACTGTTATCAGGCAAAAGGCCCGGTACCTAATTTGCGGTAAAATCAAAATTTGTGAGAGCTATAAATATATACCCTAAGAAAAGCCATTTGGGTCGATGAGCATTCTTTAAACAAATGTCCGCGAGTCATCGAGTATAGTGTTCGAGTCTCACTACCCACTACTCGCTACCCACTACCGACGAAAATGTAAATGGAACACGAAAGACATGCTTCCATCCGCCAATTACTCATTGTGAGACTAAGCTAGAATCACTTGACTCTGTTCAGTCCCATGGCTTTGACCATCCAGTTCGGCAGCGGTTTTTCCGGGTTGCGTTTTTTGAGGTTGAGGTACCAGCCGTATTTTTTCAGGATGGGCACTTTGTGGGTTTCCACGAATTCTATTAATGCGCCGTCAGGATCTTCGATGTAGGAGAAATGGCCGGCGGCTTCGCCCATATCAAAATGATCACCGCTGTCAACCGTAAAGGGATGTCCCTTTTCGGCACACAGCGCTTTCATCTTGTCCATGCCCTGAATATCAAAACACATATGAATGAATCCGAGGTCGCCCCAGAAGCGGTCCTTGAATATTTTGTTGGGCGCGCGGTCATATACTTTCACCAGTTCAATGGTGCCATTGCCCAGCAGTCTGCTGAACGGGCCGGTGCGCGGAGCCGATTGTGCGAGCAGGACGCGGCGTGAGCGCGTGTTGCCGCCATCGAGCACAGCGGTATCGGCAAAGGTGTCTTCCCGGTCGTATACCACAACATCAAATCCGAGGATATCGCCATAGAAGCGCATGGAGCGTTCCATGTCGGTAACGCCGATCACTGCGCCGTATGCACCGCCGGTCGTAAAATTCGTTTTGCCGAACCAGGCATCACCTTCCACCACTTCGAATACATTTCCATACAGGTCTTTCAGATAAAAATGCGGTTTACCTGCCGGGTCCTGTGTAACACCACCTAATAACTGCACCTGCTTTTTCTGCAGGAAATTGTAGGTAGCCTGCACATCGCGGCTTTTCATTTTACAGGCATAGATACCGAGGTCGCCGTATTGCACCTGGAATTTCGGTGCTTCCGGTTTGCGGGAGGTGTACTGCCATATCTCGAATCCGCCGCCGCCGTTCATGTTGATGGCGAGGATGGCATGCCGCTTATGCGGTTTCCCGCCGGTATACGGCAGCATAAGATTCGCCTCGGCGGCTTCTTCAAATATTTTTACGTCCATGCCGAATTTCTCGCGATACCAGCGCCATGCTTCATGCACATATGGATTACCGATGCCTATTTGCTGAATACCGGAGATGATGGGTTTGTTTGACATACAGGATATGCTGTTTTATTGCTGTATACGATCGTAATGATGGGAATTATTTAGTGGCCACGCGGGTGATGAGGTAATAATACAACCCGGGTATGAAGCGGCGGAAGTACGTCATCAGTATTTCTTTTCCGCCGATCAGTATTTCTTTTTTATTGCGTTCCATGCCGCGGATCATTTTGCGCACGCACACCTCCACCGGCATACCGTGGTCCTGACCGGGATCCATCACCCCCTGCGGCTGTCCGTCGCCACGCATGGCATGCAGACTGATATTCGTGCGGATGAATCCGGGCACCATGATATGCAGATGAATGGGCTCTTTGGCGATCGCCAGTTCGGCGCGCAGCGCATCGAAATAGCCGATGAGGGCATGCTTGCTGGCGCAGTAGGTTGTGCGGTTGGGCACACCGATCTTGCCGGCCACACTGCTCATCAGCGCGATGCGTCCCTCCCGCCGTGCGATCATGCCGGGCAGCAGGGCGCGGGTGAGGGTAACGGCGCTGGTGAAGTTCACCTGCATGATGCGCGCTTCCGCCTGGGGAATAGTATTGAGCATGGAGTCGCGCTGGCTGATGCCGCCGCTGTGGATGAACACATCCACACGGCCGAACAGCGCCTCGGCCTGTTGTGCCAGAGCAGGCAGCTGATCATTCTCCAGCAGGTCGAGGGGCAGCACGGCAACATCGGGTGTATGCACCCGGCATTGTTCACGCACCCGTTCCAGTTCGGAGGCGCGGCGTGCCGACAGGATGAGCCGCGCTTTTTTGGCCGCCAGCTGATAGGCCAGTTCCTCTCCAATGCCGGAGGAGGCGCCGGTTATCCAGATCACTTTGCCTGCAAACATGCCCGCAAAGATAGGCAAACAGACGGGGCTCAGCGGTGCCGTATCAGCCGGTGGTAGGTGACCCGAATGCGGTTTGGTGAGAACCGCCCCGATAAAAACATGGTCATTGCGACAGCATTCGCAAAATTGACGGCCAGCCAACTGTTATGCTGATACTTTCTGGCGGAGACCACAGCCAGATCGGGCAGAATGGCAAAACTGCCGATGCGGCGAATGCGGCGGATGATATCGTAGTCTTCCATGACCACGTAAGTCTCATTGAAGCCGCCGATGCGCGTGAAGAGTTCGCGGGTGATGAACAGGGTCTGATCGCCGCCGCGGAAGAGGATGCCGGGAAAGCGGATGCACCAGGCCTGTGCGCGCAACAGCAATCTCGGTGAATCAAAGCGGTATCGGAAGCATCCGGCCGTTTTGCCGTTGCGCACTGCTGCGGTGATCTTATCGGCAAACTGCGTCGGCGGATGGCAGTCGGCATGCAGAAAAAATAACAGCTCACCCTGCGCTTGTGCGGCGGCGAAATTCATTTGTGCTGCGCGGCCGCGGGTGGGTGCATGGATGAGTCGTACGGGGTAGCGGGCGGCGATGTCGGCGGTGGTGTCGGTGCTTCCGCCATCGCACACGAGCACTTCGGCGTCGGGCGGCAGATGCGCGAGCACACTTTCCAGGGTGGCAGCCAGGTGGGCGCTTTCGTTGAGGGTGGGTATGATCACACTGAGGCGCATATCAGAGTTCTTTGACCATGACAAAATCTTCCTGCAGATCGCTCCCCAGCTGAAACGTGGTGGTGCCGGCGATGCGGAATCCCAGGTGTCGGTAAATATCCACGGCGCGGGTATTGCGTTGCCACACGCCCAGCCACAGTGTATGGCATTGCATCGACTGGGCTGCGTCGGTGATCGCTGCCATCAGTTTCCGCCCCACGCCTCTGCCCTGGAAGTCGCTGTCTACATAATACCGGGCGATCTCCAAAGCGGGTATTTCCGGTATATACGGAACAGGCCCCTCCACCAGTTTTGCATAGCCCGCCATTTTTTCATTGCACCACGCCAGGAGCAGGTGGGTGCGGGGATCGGTGATCTCCTGTTCTATATGGCTGACGGTGAAGTGGTTAGTGATGTAATCCTGCATATCTGCCGGGGTATTGTATTGGGCATAGGTGTCGTAGAACGTTTTGGCGGCAAGGGCGGCCAGCAGGGGAGCATCGGCCGCCGTGGCGGGGTGTATGGTGATGATATCGGGCATCGGTATGTCGGGTATTATGGACGTTTCACCGGCAAAATAGGGTGGTTTGTCGAGATCCGTGAAAAAAAAGTGTGGAGTCCCTGTAACTTTACATGCAGTTCATACGACATAGCGTTAAATAGCGTTAATTCCATACGCCTGAACTTTAAAACTGTTTAATTTCACGGTGCTCAATAAGGCACTCCTCAAAACCCAAGGTATGCAAAAATCGGCCTTATTCATTCTGATACTGCTTCTGGCCAGCCAGTCGCTGATGGCCATGACCCGCGACGGGGAGGATCTGC
Source organism: Chitinophagales bacterium (assembly GCA_036734545.1). Classification (GTDB taxonomy): domain Bacteria; phylum Bacteroidota; class Bacteroidia; order Chitinophagales; family BACL12; genus UBA7236. The sequence continues at coordinate 20,774 of DAIMYJ010000035.1, read as the reverse complement.
TGCGCAAGGCTGCTGCCATTGTGGAGGAGACCAACCGTCAGTATGCCGGCACAGAGCAGGAGCGCAAGGTGTCGATGGCTACCGTGTTGCCTGAGCCGGATGATAAGAATGTGATCATCACCTTCACCATTGATGAGTTGAACCGCATCCATGTGGTGGATGTAAAGGGCGGATACGCTTATGTCAACCTGTATATCAAATCCTCACTCGAGGGTAAAGCGATAAAGTCGGACAGCGCCATTCCCGGTATCAACTATGTGATGGCGATCAAGTTGCCGGCTTCGGCCTGATGGCGGGTTCTTCATCCGCAGTTCCGCTGTTATCTATTCATTTCCTGAGTCTGTTTTCCTTTGTTTAGTTTTGGTGCGCTGCCCGCAGGGTATCTGCCGTTGTTAGCGGATGCCGGTTGAGCAGTGTATCATACGGAAAAGGAAATACAGTTATGTTTCGCAATAGATCATCATTTATGACCGGGCTGTGCGCCTTGACCCTGGTGTTGAGCGGCGGGTTGTTGTCGGCACAAAATCCCTCGTGGTCGGGTTCGCGCATTCAACAGGAGATAGACAAATTACAGAACAGCGGCAGCGTATTATATATCGCTGCGCATCCCGATGATGAGAACACGCGGCTGATCACATGGCTGGCCAACGAAAAGAAAGTGCGCACCGGCTATTTATCGCTGACGCGCGGTGATGGCGGACAGAATCTCGTAGGGGAGGAGCAGGGCGCTTACCTCGGTGTGATACGCACACAGGAATTATTGGCTGCGCGCAGGACCGACGGCGGTGAGCAGTTCTTTACCCGCGCTGTGGATTTCGGATACAGCAAATCAGCGGCAGAGACATTCACCAAATGGCCGAAGGATAGTATCCTGAGTGATATGGTATGGGTGATCCGCAATTTCCGCCCGGATATCATCATTACGCGGTTCCCTGCGGATGAACGCGCGGGGCATGGCCATCACACCGCATCCGCCATGTTGGCTGAAGAGGCATTTACTGCCGCCGCAGATCCCACGCGATTTCCCGAGCAATTGAAATATGTATCCGTTTGGCAGGCGCAGCGGTTGTTCTGGAATAATTCAACGTGGTGGGATAAACAATTACAGGAAAAGATCGCGAACGGAGAACCAAATCTGGCGGTGATCGATGTGGGCGGATATAATGTGTCGCTGGGCAGAAGTTATGGCGAGATCGCCGCCGAAAGCCGCACCAACCACAAAAGCCAGGGCTTCGGCAGCACACCCACGCGCGGCGAGCAAAAAGAATATCTCGAAATGAAGAAGGGCACTGCCTTTGCCAATAATGATATCTTTAGCGGTATCGATCTGAGCTGGCAGAAATATCCCGGCGGTGCTGCGCTGGAGCAATCGCTCAGCACCTTGTCTGCACAATATGATGCCCGTCACCCTGAGCGCTCCATAGATGCCTTATTGCAGGTGCGGTTACAATTGCAGGCATTGCCGCAGGATCCTATTGTCGTGCGTCGCCTTGCCCAAACGGACATGCTCATTGCGGCCTGTCTGGGCCTTTATCTGGAGCCTGCTGCGGTATCAGAGAAAGCGGTTGCAGGCCAATCACTGACGGTAGTGAGTACGGCGATACGGCGACTGGAATATCCGGTCACGCTGGAAAGCATAGAAGTCAATGGAGTTATGTATAAAGCCGGTGAGATATTACCGGTGAATATCAATCAGACCGATACCTTTCAGGTATCCATTCCAGTTGGTATGACCTCTAATCCGTATTGGCTGGAGGGAGACTATGAATATATTTTTTCCGTGCCTGACCGCTCATTCATCGGACAGGCAGAAAATGATCCGGCCATCACGTTCCGGTATAATTTGCGTATCGGCAATACGCCCATACAATATGCGCGCGGTGTGATCTATAAAGAGACAGATGCCGTGCGCGGTGAGATCGTGCAACCGCTGGCCGTGGTGCCACCGGCTTTTTTGCAGCCTGATCAGTCACTGATATTGTTCACGAACACAGATACTGCTTCGGCAGCAGTGACCCTAACGAGTAATATCGACGGGCTTTCCGGGTATGTGTTCGCAGAATCAGGCAGCGGATTTATTGTGGGACCGGGCACTGCTGTTTCCGGTATGAAAGCCGGAGAAAGCAAAACGGTGCGATGCACCCTGCAGGCAGCTCAGGCCACAGCGCCCACTGAAGCCCTGCGCTGGTACTTTATTCCCGGTGCAGGTGAGCAGATACTTGACTCCCTGCGCAGAAGATCAGGACAGTATCGTGCGGTGGAACGTTATATCGCCGAGGAGAATAAGGGTGTATACCGATATCTGCAAACCATTGACCATGAGCACATTCCCGTTCAGCAAATACTTGAGCATGCTGAGGTTCGGCTGGTGCGTGTACAAACACCGGTGCCGGCGATGCAGATCGCCTATGTGGAAGGTGCGGGCGACAAGGTAGATGAAAGTTTACGCGCACTGGGATTGCATGTCACCACCCTGCAGACAGAAGATATCACTGCTGAATTGTTGTCGGGATTTGATGCTGTGGTAGTAGGCGTGCGGGCGTACAACACAGAGGAGGCTATGATCGAAAAACAGCCATTGCTTATGCAGTATGTTGAGCGTGGCGGTACGGTGATCGTGCAGTATTCCACCAGCTGGGATGCCTATGTGCAGCAATTGGGGCCTTATCCATTCAAGGTGTCGCGCACGCGGGTGACGGATGAATATTCACCTGTAGATATGGTGTTGCCTGAGCATACGGTATTGCGTACCCCGAATATGATCACCAAGGAAGATTTCAACGGCTGGGTGCAGGAGCGCGGTATCTATTTTGCTGCAGATGCCGATCCGGCTTATCGCATGCCGCTGGCATTCCAGGATCCGGGAGAGCAGATGCAGTCAGGCGGATTGCTCATTGCCGAATATGGCAAGGGTACTTATGTGTATACAGGGCTCGCCTTTTTCCGTCAGCTGCCTGCCGGTGTTCCGGGGGCCTATCGATTATTCATCAACCTCCTGAGTTTGTGATGCGCCAAAAACATCCGGCACCGGACACGCAGTGGAACAGATGGTATCTGTTCGTGCTCCTGATGCTGATGGTGGAGATAGGAATTTTTTATTACTTAACCCGCCATTTCCAATGAACTGGATCGACTGGCTGGTGATGTTCGGTTCGTTGTTGTTCATTGCCATATATGGCATGTACAAAACGCGCCGTGTGCACACGGCCGAAAGTTATTTGCGCGGCGATAATGAGCGGAAATGGTGGGAGATAGGATTGAGTGTCATGGCCACTCAGGCCAGTGCCATCACTTTTCTATCCGTTCCCGGCCAGGCGTATGACGACGGGTTGCGCTTCATTCAGTTTTATTTCGGTTTGCCGTTGGCGATGATCGTGATCGCGGTATTCTTCATTCCTATTTTTTACCGGCTGAAGGTGTATACGGCCTATGAATTCCTGGAGCAGCGTTTCGATGTCAAGACACGCACGTTCACGGCGTTGTTATTTCTCATTCAGCGCGCATTTTCCACGGGCATCACTATCTATGCACCTTCCATCATTTTATCCCAACTGCTGGGCTGGTCGCTCTCGCTTACGGTGATCTTCATTGGCGGAATCGTTACGCTGTATATCCTCAGCGGTGGCACCAAGGCGGTGGCGGTTACGCACAAGCAGCAGATGTTCGTTATTTACGCAGGTATGTTCACGGCCTTCGGGTATCTGGTGTATTATCTGAGTGAGCATTTCAGCTTCAATGAAACCCTGCACATTGCGGGGGCGCTGGATAAGGTGAATGTGATCACCACGGGTGCGGAGTCGGGATCGTTCAACTGGAGCGACCGTTATAATATCATCAGCGGACTTATCGGCGGTTTGTTTTTGCAATTGAGCTATTTCGGTACCGACCAAAGTCAGGTGGGCCGGTATATCAGTGGTGAGTCGGTACGCGAGAGTCGCCTGGGTCTGATCTTTAACGGCCTCGTGAAAGTGCCGGTGCAGTTCTTTATTTTGCTCACCGGTGTGCTGGTGTTCGTATTTTATATGTTGCATACACCGCCTGCTTATTTCGATGAGGTGGCTTACCGTCAGGCGCAGACATCACCTTATGGTGATTCGCTCGCTGTTCTGGAAACACGATACACCGCTTTGCTGCAGGAGCAGCGCACCCTGCTCGAACAAATGAGTGCACAGGATGAGGCGCAGGACGCGGCGCAATTGGGCAATCTGCAGCAATTGCATGCACAGACCGATTCGGTGCGCACGCAGATCCATGGTGTGGTAAAATTGGCCAATCCCGGTATTGATGATGATCACGATTATATCTTCATGCGCTTCGTCACTGATCATTTACCCATCGGCCTGGTAGGTCTGCTTTTTGCTGTGATCTTCAGTGCGAGCATGAGTTCTACATCATCGGCGTTGAATGGTTTGTCTACCACCTTTTCCGTGGATATTTATAAGCGCCTCATGCGCAGGCGTGTGTCAGACGACGCACATTTGAAAGCCAGTAAATGGATCACGGCCGGATTTGGTGTGCTGGCCGTCGGGTTTGCGCTCATCAGCGCGCAGTTCGAGAACCTGATCGAAGCGGTGAATATTCTGGGCAGTTTATTTTACGGTACCATCCTGGGCATTTTTCTCACTGCTTTTCTGGTACGCAGGGCACAGGGTCATGCCGTATTTCTGGCAGCGGTGATCAGTGAATGTGTGATCCTGTATCTGGACTTTAGTGTGCGGTATCAGTGGCCCCTTCCTACGCTGGAGATCGGCTACCTGTGGTATAATGTGATCGGCAGTCTGCTGGTGATGCTCCTTGCGTATATTTTCAGTTTTATCTTACCGGAAAGGCATAAAAAAACACAGGCTGCGTAGTTACTGCAACCTGTGTGTAAATTTCGTTCACTGTATCAGCTAAGCAGGTGGATGACCACTGCTGCCAGAATGCTGGCTACCGTGGTATAGCCGAGGTCGTACCAGATCAGCGCCGGTTTTTGCATGCTGTAGATGTAATGCACCCAGGTGGTGAGTCCGGAGAACACCAGTCCGACCACCAGGCCGAATTGCGCGGCATCTGCCAGGGAGAGTCCGGAGCCGCTGCCGCCGATCAGCGACATGAGGCCGGCCATGGCAATGCCGATGATCAGTTGCATGAACAGGGTGACTCCATAGTTCGACTTTTTGAAATCTGCGCGTATTCGTTCGGCGGTAAGCCCGGCGGCGGCCATCCAGCCGTTGCCCAGGACGCCGTACCAAACGGCACCGCAAATGAAATACGTGACGCCACCGGCCAGCGCTGCCAGCCAGTTCATGTCGGAAAGCATTTGTTGGATCATGGATATTGGGTTTACTCCGAAGGTAGGAAAAACGGCGGTGGCGGATGTGTATTATGTGTTAAATTTTGCCACCACCCCGGAAAGCCCTGCACCAAAAAGCGGTAACTTTACCGCATGCGTCAATACCATGATCTGTTACAGCGCATCCTGGATGAAGGCCACGCCAAGGCCGACAGGACGGGGACCGGCACCATCAGTGTATTCGGTCACCAAATGCGTTTCGACCTGCAGGAAGGCTTCCCGCTGGTCACCACCAAGAAATTGCACCTGCGCAGTATCATTCATGAATTATTGTGGTTCCTCAAAGGAGATACCAATATCGCTTACCTGAAGGAGCATAATGTTTCGATATGGGATGAATGGGCGGATGCCGACGGGAATCTCGGGCCGGTATACGGTTATCAATGGCGCAGCTGGCCTACGGCGGATGGTCGGCATATCGATCAGATCACCAATCTCATCCACCAGATCAAAAAGAACCCCGATTCACGCAGGCATATCGTGAGTGCGTGGAACGTAGGTGATATCGAGAACATGGCATTGCCGCCCTGTCACTGTTTATTCCAGTTCTATGTGGCAGATGGTAAATTGAGTTGTCAGTTATATCAGCGATCGGCCGACACCTTTCTGGGTGTACCGTTCAATATTGCCAGCTATGCATTGCTTACGATGATGGTTGCGCAGGTGTGTGATCTGCAACCCGGAGAATTCATTCATACGTTTGGCGATGCCCATTTATATCGCGATCATATCGATCAGGCGAAACTGCAGCTCAGCCGCGATCTTCGTCCGCTACCACAAATGCGCATCAATCCCAACGTGAAGGATATCTTCGGTTTTGTGTTTGAAGATTTTGAGCTGGTGAATTACGACCCGCATCCGCACATCAAAGCAAAAGTGAGCGTGTAATATGCCGGTGTTCTCCATTATCGTTGCAGCAGCAGAGAATGAGGTGATCGGTATGCATGGCGACATGCCCTGGCTGAAATTATCCTCCGATCTGAAATTCTTTCGTCAGAAGACCAGCGGACACTGGTGTATATTGGGCAGAAAGACATACAATGCACTGGGCAACAAAGTACTGCCCAACCGTAAATTCATCATCGTTACCCGTGATACAACATTTACAACGGACGACAGCCTCGTGGTGCACTCGCTGGAGGATGCGATACAGCATCCGGACATACAGCAGGAGGCCGAAGTGTTCATATTAGGCGGAGGCGATATTTACCGTCAGTCCATGCCTTACGTCAGCCGTATCTATCTCACGCGCATACACGCCACCTTTGAAGGCGACACGTGGTTTCGCACCCCCGGCGAAGGCTGGCAGCTGGTGCACAAAGATGCGCGCTTGAAAGACGAAAAGAATCCCTATGATCACGACTTTCTCACCTATGAGAAAATCTGATTAATTTCAAACCCCATGAGTCATCCTTCCACACGCCAAACCTCTACGATCTTTAATCTGACCGTACTGGTTGCTGCACTGGGTTATTTTGTCGATATCTACGATCTCCAGTTATTCAATCTGGTGAGCAAGCCCAGTTTGAAAGGCATCGGTATCACTGACCCTGCGATGATCGACTACTGGGATGTGCGCCTGTTCAATGTTCAGATGATCGGCATGCTGGTAGGTGGCATTATCTGGGGCGTGATGGGCGATCTGAAGGGCAGAAAATCTATTTTGTTCGGCAGCATCATTTTATATAGTGTCGCCAATATTTTGAATGGCATGGTAGACAATACCACGCAGTATCAGGTCGTGCGCTTTTTCGCCGGTCTGGGATTGGCCGGTGAGTTGGGTGCAGCCATCACACTGGTGGCCGAGATCATGAGCAAGGAGCATCGCGGATACGGTACCATGCTGATCGTGAGTGTGGGTGCACTGGGTGCAGTAGCGGCGTTCTATATCACCTCGCATGTCGACTGGCGCGTTTCTTATTATATCGGCGGCGGTTTGGGGCTGGCCTTGTTGTTATTGCGCTTCGGCACCTTTGAAAGTACGATGTTCGACTCGGTGAAGGAAGAGAAAGTGTCGCGCGGGAATTTCCTTTCCCTGTTCACCAACCGCGAGCGTTTCCTGAAGTATTTATATTGCATCCTCATCGGTGTTCCGGTGTGGTATTGTATCGGCGTGCTGATGAAGTTCAGCGAGCGATTTGCGGGCGAGTGGGGGATAGATGTGAGTGGTGACAAGGGGATACAAATTCGCAGAACCGCCATTATGCTGAGTTATATCGGTCTCTGCGTAGGTGATCTGCTGAGCGGATATCTCAGCCAGGTGTTCCGCAGCCGGAAGAAGATCGTAATGGGATATCTGATGGGCACCGTGGTGCTGGCCTGTGTGTATTTATTCATGCGCAGTGAATCGCTGGTCCTGTTCAATCTGATGTGTTTTCTGTTGGGCTGTGCTACCGGCTACTGGGCTTTGTTCGTAACCATTGCATCGGAACAATTCGGTACGAATATCCGTGCTACGGCCACTACCACCGTTCCGAATTTTGTGCGCGGATTTGTAGTGCCGCTCACCCTGAGTTTCGCGGGACTCAGTTCAAGTGTAGGCAATATTCAATCAGCCCTCATCGTAGGCGCTGTTTCCATAGGTCTGGCGATGATCGCCACGCTCTCCATCAAAGAGACCTTCGGCAAGGACCTGAATTATGTAGAGCTCAGCTGAGAGTTACGCTCCACTGACATTTGCAGACTCCGAATTCCTTGGTAGATCAATGGATCACCTCCAGTCGCTGTGTATAACGGTAATTACCCTGCTCGGCTACCAATGTATACCATCCGGGAGTCCACGCGTTTACATCGATGGTCATAGGAGAACCGGCACTGCCGCGATCCAGTATATGCTGATACACTAAAGCCCCCAGACTATTGTACACCAGCATTCGAATCTCATCATCAGTTTGAAAATGTTGGAATTCTATGTTAACGGTTCCGGAAGCGGGATTTGGCATCACGGATAGTGCGGGTGCATCATTCGCAGGCGTGGTGCGTTCATCCCCACAGCTGTTCACCGCAAAATGGATCACCCGAGTTGACCATTTATTGGACACATTGTATTGTGCGCTGATCCAGAATGACCCGTCTGCAGGGTCGGTGACAAGGCTGTTATAATCACCATAGTCCAGCGATTTATTCGAAGCCGTACCGGATATGCCGATCACTTCGGGTGCGGTCATGCTGCCTGTGGGGTCGCAGGCATTGCGTGCTGTCATGCGTATACCCGGAAACACGGTGCTGCTGGTAATATTATATCCCAGCGCTATGGTGCCCTGGTCGTTGATGCTGATGCTGCCGATAAACCGATGGTCGGCGGTAGGGGCGTAAGTGCCTTCCTGAAAAAGCGACCATCCGGCACCCGGATATTTACGCAGTTCATACCAGCGTTGCCCGGCAGTGCCTGCATCATTGCTTCTGCACACATGCACGCCAACAATACTCTGATGATCGCCAAAGTGCATGTATTTACTTTTGTCGGTAATGAAATTGCTGAGTGGCCACAGGCGCACGGTGGTGCCGGGCTGTTCAAGACAGGTGTTGGCATTGATACCGCACAGATTACTGTTATAGGTAGCAATGGGTAAAGCCTGGGGGCCTGTCATAAAACTGGACAGCGGATCCGCCCAGTCAATGGATAAGGTGAACAACTCCAATTGATCCTGTGCAGTGTAGGGAGGGTGCCACCAATTGTCGACAACGCGCCATACGACCGCCGGTTCATCTGCAGGCATCGGAAGGGAGCCGGTTTGATGCACGGGGGATACGGCCTGCCAGCCGATATTCTTCAGCTTGGGGATCGGGAACCGGATCACTTCTGAAATTCCTGCACCGGTAAGAATGGCCTCTCTGTTCAGTGCATATACATTCGGATTGGCCTGCGCCGTTGTGATGATATAGCTGTCGCCCCATCGGGCCAGTTTCTCATAATCCGGGTAGCCGCCGGTGGTCTCAAATTCGAAATACCACCAACCGGCCGTAGGGTCGCCGGTCTGTGAAGCCATGATGATCAGTTTGGCTTCATTATCCGAATGCAGAAAGCTGATCACCCAACGATCAGCCTCTTCATCGTAGATGATATTGGGATCACCGTAATCAGGTTCGCCGACGAGTGTATACATCTCTGCTTTATTGATCAGTAGTGTACCTGATTTATCCCAGACTCTTATATAGGAACTGTACAAAGCACTATTGATCATTTGTACTACATGATTCGGACCAACGGCAATGTTGTTGTCTGAACGCAGATATTTAGAGCGCAATCCTTCCCATGAATCCAGGAGTTCAATGGAGGTAGCGGTGATCGCCTGTGTTTTTTGGGCAAAGCCATCTGTTTCATCCTCCAGCGCGTTTGGCGTGATCTGATCGGCCTGTCTGGCTTCGTCTTCATGTTTACGTACCGGCACCAGCCATTCCATAGATTCTTCCATCCATCCCGTTTCGCGCAGTGCAGGCAGGGTGCCCTTCAGTTGCAGTGTTCCGCCGGGCAGTGACTGGGTTGTCTGGGCGGTGACAGGCAGTAATGACATCCACAAGCAGGATGCGAGCATACCGGCCAGGATTTTGTACAGGATAAGGCTTTTCATATGAGTATTAGTTCTATATCAAATCTAGTGAATTATTTTGTCAATCACTTATTGGTCAGAACCCATCATCTGTTAGTTAGGCGATTTTCCGGAATAGGGCCCGTCTATTTTTGAACCATCGAATCAAAACACTATCACCCTAAAATGAAATGTATGAGAACAATTAAAAACACGTTCTTCTTATTGGTTGCGATGCTTATGGGCACCTACGCCTGGGCATGCGACAATTCTTCTTTTGAACTGGTTTCCATGACCGACCTCGGCGGCGGCCAATATGAGTTCGTGGTCACTTTTTGTGCCGGCGGCGGTCCCGGTGGTGCCGACCAGGGCACTGCTACCTGGGGCGTTGAACTGGTTGGTGGCGCAACATGGGCTTCTTATCCGGCAACCATGACCAGTCCGCAAACAGGTGCTGTATATGCTGCAGATAATACCTTCATGTATGGACCGCAATATCTGATCTATGATCTGTTCAGCTATCCCGGAACAGGATGGGGTGCCGATTGGTGGACCACCACCTGGGGCGGCTGGGGTCCTGC
>DAIMYJ010000035.1:0-10229 GCA_036734545.1 Chitinophagales bacterium | reverse complement strand
GAACAGGATGGGGTGCCGATTGGTGGACCACCACCTGGGGCGGCTGGGGTCCTGCCGGCGCGTATTGTGTGACGTTCACACTGGTGACCAATGGTATGCCCACGCAGTTGATCCTCATGGGTGCTGAAGGCGCCGGTGTTGGGGTAGCGCCATACGGATGTAATGGCCTTCCTGAAATGGAGATCAATTTAGGTCTTGCAGCAGATGCGGGTCCGATGGTAAGTATTTGTTCAGGCAATGTAGCCACAGTAACAGCCACCGCTACCGGAGGCACCGCCCCTTATACTTATAGCTGGAGCAATGGTGCTACCACCGCTTCCATAAATGTATCCCCCACAGCCAATACAGATTATACGGTAACTGTTACAGATGCCAACGGTAACACCGATTCAGATATTGCTAACGTGATCGTTAATCCGCGTCCTACTGTGAATGCTGGTACAGATAAAACCATAACGATCGGTTACGGTGCGAGCTGCACAACGCTGAATGGAAGCGCCACAGGAGGTTCAAGTCCTTATACTTACAGCTGGAGCAGCGGTGCAACGATCGCAGCACCCAGTGTATGCCCAACCGCCACAACCACTTACACCCTGACGGTTACGGATTATTATGGCTGCTCATCTACTGATCAGGCTGTGGTAACTGTAAAAGATGTGCGTTGCGGTCCATCACTCAACAAAGTATATGTTTGTAAGAATGGCACAACCAAGTGTATCAACCAATCACAGGTGCCCAGCCATCTGAGCAGCGGATGGGTATTAGGTGCCTGTTGGATGAAGTTGGATGATATGACCGCTATGGGTGAGAACCCGATCGATATCTTCCCGAACCCGGCTTCTCAATCAGCAGAAGTGGTCTTCATTATGCCGGAAGAAGGCAGCGCACGTATCGAACTCTATAGCCTGAACGGTCAGCGTATCGAACTCCCGGGCGCAGAAGTGTTCGGTATGGAAGGACAGGAAATGATCTACGAGATTCAGGTACAGGATATTCCCGCAGGCATGTATCAGGTAATGGTATTTACTGCCGACGGACAGATCATGACGGAGCGATTGGCTGTCATCCGTTAATTACCAAATGTTGAACCTTGAAAAAGGGTCTTCTCGAAAGAGAGGGCTCTTTTTTTTGGGGGTAGGCGGAGATGGAAGCGATTGGAAGAGCAAGATGTGCGTGGACATCCGGCCGATGCCGATAGCGGATCTCGCTGTATCCGCTGATCAGCTGTGCTCCAGAATGCGCAGCACCACTTCGCGTTTTCGCTGAGATACCGGAATATGGTTACCTTCTTCCAGCACCAGCATTCCGCCTTCTGATTTATCGAACATTTTGATCTTATCCGGGTTGACCAGAAAACTGTGATGCGTGCGAACGAACCCTAGCGGTTCGAGCAGGTTTTCATATTCTTTCAGGTTCTTGGATACGAGTACATCCTGTTTGCCTGTAAGGTAAAAACGCGTATAAATACCTTCCGCCTCCAGATACAATATTTCATCGATGCGGATGTAATAGGTCTTATGCAGATCTTTCAGAATGATCTTCTTAGGCGGTTCGGCCTTGTGCTGCATCTGTTCCAGCAGGAATGCCAGTTGTCGGCCGGGATCCTGCTGAATATTTTTTGTGGCCTTACCCACACTGCGCACCAGTTCTTCCGGGTCTATGGGTTTAAGCAGGAAATCCATGGCACTGAAGCGAAACGCATTGATGGCATACTTATCATGTGCCGTGATGAAGATCAGTTGGAACTGATAGGCAGGAAGCCTGCTCAGCAGATCAAATCCGGTGCCTTCATCCAGCTCCACATCCAGAAAGACGATATCAGGATTATACCAGCCGATGGTCTCTATGCCACCGTCAATGTTCGAAGCCTCACGGATGGTTCTGATCTCAGGGCAAAACGCCAGCAGCATTTCATGCAGTGCCGTGCGTATCGGTGTTTCGTTGTCAATGATCAGTGCTTTCATGCTGATAGATCTTAGGTAAGCGAATAGTTACATGCACGCCGCGCCCGTCAGGCTGATTGGCTATCTCAAACCGGGCATCGGATTTCAGTTTCAGATTCAGGAGGTATATCCTGTCGCGAATGATCTGACTGGCTCGTGATATATGTTCGTTATTGGTCGTGCCGGCGCCGGAAAGTCCCTTGCCATTATCGAGTATCGTGACCAATACATGGGTTTCATCCTGGTCGAAAAGAATGTCAACCTCGCCCGGATAATCAATACCCCTAAAGCCGTGCTCGATGGAATTCTCCACGAAAGGCTGGATGATCATGGAGGGTATCAGCAACAGGTCGATGTCCTCCACTGCAGCTGCCGACATGCGATAGGAGAAGGATTGAGGAAAGCGGATCTTTTGCAGTTCCAGATATTCACCGAGGAATTGCATTTCCTGTTCAATGGTCACATAATCTTTATAGGTGCTTTCCAGTGTCTCACGCATGATCCTGGAGAATTTTCCGAGGTTGCTGGCCAGGGCTTTACCGTCATTCTCGCGCAAAGCAAAACCCTGCAGTGTTGCCAGTGCATTGAAAAAGAAATGCGGATTCATGCGTGCACGGTTCAGCCGCTGCTCGGTTTCCAGGATGCGCTTTTTGATCTGCAGGTTTTTTTGCCGATAGAACAGAAATACCGACAACGCAATGAGCAGTGCCAGCAATATCCCGCCTGCCAACAGGCGGATCTGCAGTGTGTTGATCTGCTTTTCCTGATTCAGCTCCCGTATCGTTTGCTCGTTCTGTGCCTTGTTGTATTTCTGTTCCAGTTCGTTGATCACGGCTGATTTTTCTGCATTGGTGAGGCTGTCGCGAATGGTCACATGCCGTTCGAAATAATTCAGTGCTTCCCTGCTGTTGCCTAACTCCTTATGCGCCAGATACAATTGTTGAATGATCAGACTGGTGATACCGGCATTCTTGAATACTTCTGCCAGTTGCAATGCTTCTTCCAACACCGGCAACGCCTTTTCCGGCTGATGCAGTCCCAGCAGCGCCTGTCCCTGCCGGTATTTGGCCGACAGTAATAATTGTTCTCCACCCGCCGGAGGCAGATTTTGGATCACGGTATCTGTATAAGCAACTGCATTACTGAAATCCTGTTTTTCCAGAGCGATGCCGGCCATGGTATTATATCCCCGAATAATGTATACAGGGCTATTGGCCTCCTTCGCATATTGAATGGCGACAGGTGCCGTATACTCGAGGCTGTCGAGATATCGTTTGTCCTTCGTTTTTTCCAGCAGCATGCCGTAACACACCACCATATTGGCCGACATCATGGCGCGCAGGCTGGCATCGTGATAGTCCATAGCCATGGCGTAACCTTCCCGGATATATTCTATCGATTTTTCCGGCTGATTGATACTGGCAAAGGTGAGCGAAACCTCATTGCAGAATTTGATCGCGTAGCCGGTGTTCTTATGCGCTTTGGATTGTTCAAGCCCCTGAATATAGTATGCCGCGGCCTCCTCCGGCTTGGTCTTGTCGGCGGCTACCATTCCCCTCAGACGCAGTATCTCCGGCGATACCAATGTGTCGTATACCTTGCCTAATTTTTTTTCAGCAAGTGATACATGTGTCAGCACACTGTCCGGCTTCTTTAATTCGAGATAACTGTTGGCCTGTAAGATATGACTGATGGCCTCGCAGCAATTACCCTGCGTTTGTAGTTTTCTGGCTATGTGCAGTGCGCTGTCGAATCGGTCTGCGCGGAAATACCTTTCATGCCGTTCGATATAGGACTGATCGAATGCAGCACAATCACAGCTTTGTGCCGAAACCAGGGTGTTAGTGCATAGAAGTATGCATCCGATTATGCCTATGATGATGTGTCGAGTATGAAGGATCATGTATCCGGCTTTCGGATAAAATTAGCGTTGTATAACTGCCGTGCAAGGAGCCCTATCAGCGGTTCTGTGGGGTGTTTTCTCACTTAATGACTGCGGGCATGCAGTTATTTAGTGGGGGCCTTCAGTTATTGAAATTCAGGCCATCTGTTAAAGATTTGTAAATATGGAGGCCCGGTGTAGGCTACCGGAATGCCCAATAGATAAGGGTTTTAGCAGTTATCACGGAAATCCACGCACTTATCATCTTGGTCGTACAGCTTTCACGGGGAGGTCTATCTTTGGATCGGAAACACCATCTCTGCTATCCTCAGAGGAAGCTTATTACCCATACCCTGATCACTCATATTTAATAACACACCCAGAGGTCGCCCGTGAACCGGCGACCTTTTTTATTGCCTGTTATTGAGTTTACTCAGCTGTTCCAGAAATCCCGTTTTCTTGCGCATCGATACCGGCACTTCACTGCCATCCGACATCACCACGACACCACCTTCTTTATTTCGGTAAGAGCGCACGTGATTGAGATTCACCAGATGGGAGTGGTGCACGCGCTCAAAACCGGAGCCTGAAAGATTTTCTTCGATCTCTTTCAGGATCTTGGCAAGCAGGATCTTGGACCCGTCTTTCAGAAATACAAAACTGTAATTGCCATATGAATTGCATCGAATGATATCCGCGATCTGGATAACATGCAGCCCGTCAGAAGTGTGCAGGATGATCTTTTTGAGTTGCCTTTGCAGAATATCGTAATTTGCTTCATGATGCACCACTTCCGGCGTGCGGTTGTTTTTAAAGGCGACAGCTTTTTGTACGGCCTGTATCAGTTCTGTGCTGTCGATAGGCTTGAGCAGGTAATCGATGGCACTGGTCTTGAAGGCCTTGATCGCATATTCTGAATAGGCCGTGGTGAAAATGATGGAGAACTCATGTCCCTTCGCATGATCCAGAATGGTAAAGCCCAGTCCGTCGCTTAATTGGATATCCAGGAATATCAGGTCGGGGTCTGTTTCCCGGATCAGGGATAAGGCCGACTCAATGCTATCGGCCTCGCCAACGAGTTCGATATCCGGACAGTTCAGTTTTACTTCCTGCTTCAGTGCGGAGCGGGCGCGTGATTCGTCGTCGATGATGATGGTGCGTAGCATGAACAAATAGTGTTTAAAGATAAATCAGCGGCATACTTAAAACAACGAGCGTCCCTGCAGCTTCGCCGATCTCGTTTTGCAGGTCCGTAATGGTCAGTGTAAATGCTTCCGAGCGCTCTCGTCTGTTCAGCGCCTTCAGGTATTCGGTGATCAGTATCGTGGCCTTTGAGCTGTGCTCACGCAATCGCGTCTTACCCGCTGCGGCCTGTCTGCCGATACCGTCATCGGTGATGCGACATTCGAGCCGGTTACCGTTGCGTTGAAAACGTATCTGTATATGTCCCTGTCCCTGCAGGGGCGCAATACCATGCACCAGCGCATTTTCCAGGAAGGGCTGTATCAGCATCGGGGGAATGCCGATGTCGTGCAGCGGCAAGTCAGCGTCTGCGTTGATGGTGTAACTGAATTTATGCTCGTACCGCATCGCCGCGAGATCAAGATAGAGTTGTATCGCATTGATCTCTTTTTCCAGCGGCACCACCTGTTCGCTGTTCTCCAGGATATTGCGCAGCAGTTTAGAGAATTTAGAAATATAGTCGCTGGCCTGCTGAATATTGTTCTCGGCGTAATAACCCTTGATGGTATTCAGGGCGTTGAAAATGAAATGCGGATTCATTTGCTGGCGGAAGGCCTGTTGGTTGAGGTCGCTGAGCATACGCTCCGATTCCGCCTTTTCCATTTCCAGCCGGATGGTCCGCTGCTCCTGCTCATAATTACGCTTGATGCGGATAAGACGATATCGCCAGAACAGCACAACGGCTGCTATCACCCACACCGCCGTCAACCCAATGAACCACCACTCCGCCCACACCGGCTTGGCGATGGTGATGGACAGGCTATGCACAGGACTGGTAATACCGGCCGTATTGGTTGCTTTTACCATGAACCTGTAGGTGCCGGGTGCCAATGATTTGAACTGGATCGTGCGCTCTCCGGTGCTATGCCATTCCTTATCGTATCCGCTCAGGTAGTATTGATAGGTTACTTTGTCGCCGCTGAGGAAACTCAATCCCGTATAAGTGATGGCAATATCATTCTCATGATGCTTCAATCGGGTAAGGGCTTGTGGCGATAGAGCCTGGTTATTCACTATCACCGTGCCGAACTGCAGTTTTGGTGCGGTTGTAAATGGTCTGGTAACCCTGGGATCGAAACTGATCAATCCGTTTTCCGTAGCCACATAGATGCGACCGTCAAAAGCTTCTATGTCGGTAATACGTGCGGCCGATATCTTCAGGAGATCTGTATAGTTCGTAATGCTGAATTGCTCTCCTGTTCTTCGAATGCCCACCACTGCATTTCCAAAAGCTGCCCACAGGGTATTCTGGGCATCTACGTATACAACATTACACTCGCTGTTGGGTAGTCCGCTCGCAGAGGAAAGCACTTTTTTCAGACCACCGTTGTGCATGACCAGTAATCCATTCAGGGTAGCGATGTATACATCGCCCGAATTCCTGTCGAAGGCAACATCGCGCACAGGATAACTGAAGGCCTCGTGTGTATAGCCCTGATAATGAATAGCGCCGTCATACGTATATAATCCTCTGGAGGTGCCGATATATACCGTATTGCGATGGGCCTTGATGACGTTGGTGCGCGGGCCTACGAGTTCATAATCGGCACGCGTGTGATTCAGATTGAAGACGATGCTGGCCAGTCTTTCCTCAAAATCCTGGCGGGTGAGTTTCAGCGTATAATCCTGTGCAAGCAATACTTCGCTGTCGGAATAAAAGTACAGGTCGTTGGCGTAAACACCATAGGATCTTTCTCCGGCGGGACCCATTCTGAGAATCCCGCTTTTACACATCACATATAGATTGCCCTGATATTCGCGAATATTTGTGATGTCCAGTCGCGACTGTTCAGGTTTGCGATAGAATTGCATCGACCCGGTGGTGTCAATGCGTGCAAAATGATCCGCGGTCATGCCCACCCACAGGTTACCCCTGCTGTCTTGTTCGAGGCGGGTAACTTTATCTACAGGCAGCCCGGAGGAGGCATCCCAGCTGAACACATCCAGATTGGGGATCATGAATGCACCGGATTCAAGCGTGGTCAGCCACGTGTTGTCCTCAAAATCAAATTCCACACTGGAAACGGAATATCCCTGCAGAATATGACGCAGTGGTTTATGCCCTGACGGGTCCCAGATGAAACACCCGTTGCGCGTTCCAATGTATACCTCATCTGCCTTTTTAATGCGCAGGAAGATGATCTCTGACGCATTGGCCGGGAGCTCAAATAGCTTTGTCAGTATCGTGTCTGATGTGATCCTGTAAATGCTGGTTTGCTGAGCGGCGAGATTCAGATCATCCAGATGTGATCCACGCACCGGTTTCAGGAGGGGTAACTTATCCTGCGGAATGAATTTCGGTTTTCCGTCATCGCCTATCCACATGTAGTTTTCGAACGCGAAATAGCTGAGCTCAGTAACGACATCATTCGTGTCGATCTTGTAGTATACAAAACCCCGTGCACCTATATATACGTTACCCTCTGCATCTTCAGCCTCCGAAAGGATCATTTTCGTGAACTTCAGTTTGGCCAGCATCGGGTCGCGGGAGGCATTATGGATATGCCCGTTGAGGTAGTAAGAGGGATTACCATTCAGCGACTGGAACCATATACGTCCGCGTGTGTCCTGAAAGATGCGCAATATCTCATTGTCGCCCAGCCCATCCTCACTTGTAAAATGCTCAAAATGGTAACCGTCATACCGGTAAACACCGGAATTGGTCGCGAGCCACATGATATCACTGGCATCGCGGAAAGCATAAAAAACATTGGTAGGCAGGTACTCACCGGGCGGATTTACCGGCAGGGTAAGGGGGTGTTGAGCCAGTGCCGGGAAAAGATTGCAGCATAACCACAGCAGGCAGGTGGATATGCCATATGACCATATGCGTGTGCTGCGTATCAAAACTTCCCTGTGTGCAGATAAAAAATAAAGTTACGAAGCGGAATACAAATACCTGCGCAGCAGGCAGGTGAGCAGGAGAGCTAGAGCCTGCACTTATTGCGTAAAAGGCTGCAGTTATTTGTTCTGTACCTGCATCTGTTGACTACCGGGCAACTGCGAAGAAATTTCCAGCAACTGGTTCAGATGCCGTTGTTCATGTACGGATTTTTCTCGTATGCTATCGGGGCACACGCAGCAGTATCAATAAGCTCTCGCAAAAAGCACTCTTTGTGTGCTGGGTTTACCGCTGTATACACAGTTGCCGGCTTCCTCCTTTGCGTCCAGCGGAATGCAGCGAATGGTGGCCTTGGTTTCCTCCTTGATCTTCTCTTCTGTCTCTGCCGTACCATCCCAATGGGCACTCACGAAACCGCCTTTTTCAATTTGTGCCTTGAAGGCTTCCCAGGTGTCAACGCGGTGTGTGCTGTTCTCCCTGAATTGGAGTGCGCGGTTATACAGGTTCTGCTGAATATCTTCGAGTAACTGCTGCACGTAAGCGCCTATGCCGGCCTGGGGGATCGTTACTTTTTCTTTGGTGTCGCGACGCGCTATTTCCAAAGTGCCGTTCTCCAGATCCCTGCCGCCCATGGCGATGCGCACAGGAACACCCTTCAGTTCATACTCAGCGAATTTCCAGCCCGGCTTGGCCTGGTCGCTGTCGTCATATTTCACCGTGATCTTCAGCCCTTTCAATTCTTTCATGATGGCTTCCGCTTTTTCGGTGATGGCGGCGAGTTGCTCGGCATTTTTATAGATCGGAACGATGACCACATGCAGCGGTGCCAGCCTCGGAGGTATCACCAGGCCGTCGTCATCGCTGTGTGCCATGATCAGGGCTCCCATCATACGCGTACTCACGCCCCAGCTGGTAGCCCAGGCATATTCCAGTTTGCCCTCACGGGTCAGGAATTTCACATCGAAGGCCTTCGCAAAATTTTGTCCGAGGAAATGGGAAGTACCGCATTGCAGTGCCTTACCGTCCTGCATCAGGCCTTCCACGCAATAGGTGTCGACAGCACCGGCGAAACGCTCGTTGGCGGTCTTCACGCCTTTGATCACGGGTACGGCCATGTAGTGCTCCATGAAATCGGCATATACATTCAGCATCTGCACGGTCTCAGCAACAGCTTCTTCGCTGGTGGCATGCGCTGTGTGGCCCTCCTGCCAATGAAACTCGGCGGTGCGGAGGAACAGGCGGGTGCGCATCTCCCAACGCATCACATTGGCCCACTGGTTAATGAGGATGGGCAGGTCGCGATAGCTCTGGATCCAACCCTTGTAGCAGTTCCAGATGATGGTCTCGGAAGTGGGGCGGATGATCAGCTCCTCCTCCAGACGGCTCTCGGGGTCCACCATGAGCTTGCCTTTTTTATCCGGATTCGTTTTCAGACGGTAATGCGTAACTACGGCACACTCTTTGGCGAAGCCTTCGGCATGGCCCTCCTCCTGCTCCAGAAAGCCCTTGGGGATCAGCAGCGGAAAGCTGGCATTCACGTGGCCGGTTTCCCTGAACTTCTCGTCCAGCACGGCTTTCATGTTCTCCCAAATGGCCCAGCCATACGGCTTGATCACCATGCAACCGCGCACTGCGGCATACTCGGCCAGGCCGCTTTGCAGCACCAGGTCGTTATACCACTCCGAATAATTAACATCTCTTTTTGTGATCTTTTCCGCCATAGACTAAATTTGGTATGATTTTGGGATTATCTGTGCTACAAAGGTAATAATTGCCTTTGCAGCAACAGATTCCAAAACAGATTAAAATATCGATTATGAAACTGAACTACCTGATCCTGTTGGCCGCCACCGCGCTGATGGCTGCTTCATGCTCCACCCAGTCGGCCTCCCGAGGTGCTTCATCTGACGATATTTACTACTCCGCGGGAGACGCCTCCTATTCGGAGTCCATTACAACCGAAACCACCCAAAGCAGTTCAAGCAGTTACAGCACGTATCCCGGAACCGCCACCACTCCGGATTACAGCTATACTGAACCAACGAGCGATGCCGGCTATCGGACCGGTGCCGATGATCTTTCTTCCTCCGATGCGTATTACGATGATGAGGGAAATACCTACATCGTGAATAACTATTATGAGGACGATTACGGCTATGATGATTATTACTACACCACCAGCCTGTATCGTTTCTATGCACCGTATTCCGGATTCGGCTATAACGCCTGGTGCTACAACCCATACTTCTACGATCCTTTCTGGGGTCCGGGCTGGAATGTGGGCTGGAACAGCTGGTACGGCTGGAACGTAGGCTGGGGT
>DAIMYJ010000034.1:27671-29537 GCA_036734545.1 Chitinophagales bacterium | reverse complement strand
GTGTTGGGCCTTAGCAGGCGATGACAGCAGCCCTTATGTGCAGACGCGCACCGGGCTTGACTTCTTGGCAAAACAGCAAGCGAGAGCAGGCGCAGGAGGAAAACCTGAACTTTCATTCATGCATACTTGTGGCATTGACTCATCCTGCTTACCGGTCTGCGCCCTTTCTCGCGCATAGCGTCAAACATTAGGGATGCGTCATCGGCTGCGACAGCCCAATGGTTTTGGCTCCACCTTTTGCCATCAAAAGGTGGAAAATACGGATCGAAGGAGACAGATATTCATAGAAATCCGCCTATACAAAACTGAAATGCTTGCAACCAATATTGATGAATGCTCTACATCAAAAGGTGGAAAAGACCTTTCGAAGGAATATTTTTTATTAATGAGAATCGTCATGATGAAGAGAATATCCATGGAATGATCTTATAAAATCAATGCTGATATGCCGTAGCATCATGATTGTGGAGAGGATCAAATATCCTTATGGTATAACGTGAAAAGTGGAATATCCATCAACAGGGTAAAATTCAACCTGGTAACACTCACGTAATTCTCCGTGATCAGCTTATTACCACTGCGGTATTCGATCGTGCGCAGATTCGGGATGTAGTTAAAATGCATACCCGCGCTGATCGGCAACTCTGGACAATTCAAGAACACACCCGCTCCCGGCGTGAAAAACTGTTCCAGCCGCAACTCAGAATAAAAAGCGCTATCGCTATTGAACCGCTGATTAACGATAGACCCCAGGTCCAGCAGACTGACGAACGTGGTGATACTCCCCTCCCGCGTCGTTACCGAGATACCGATAGGCGCGGTGAGGCCGATATTCCCGGAGGTGAAATTCGCTCCAGAAGCATAGGCAGTCTCCCAACCCCAGGTGAATCCCACATAGCTGTTCACCGACACATTGAGCGCACTGTTGCGCTTGATGGAAGCGCTACCAATGGGCAGCGCATAAGCCTGCAGCAATTCCTCGACAGCTTCCGGACTGCCCGTCAGCGCCAGATCCGACAAAAAGGTGAGCGATCTGAGCGGTGCAAGGTCTTTCGACATATACCCGCCAAATTCGATCAGGAACAGCGGTATCACCTTGTCATATTCTTCGTTGAGAAATGCTTCGGCGACGTTGAAAAATTGATCCGGCACTGCTGATACAGCAGGTGAAACGGCGAGTTCCGCAATGGCCTGCAACTCGGTAAAATAAGTTTGCAGTGCGTTATGGACATTGTGCACGTACGACAGCATATCCTCGGAGGTGGTCAGCGTAAAATTCTTTGCATGCAGCTGGGCATAGGTGGTATTCAGGTCACCGACAAAGCGAATGAGCTTATCCATTTTCTCTGCCGCCATCATGGCGCCTTCCTCGGTGGATGTTCCCAGGTAACTGCGAAACGCCGGAATGGCCATCAACTGCTGATAGAGCAATGCATAGTAATACCGAACATCCAAATGCGAATGCATATAGAATGGCCTATCCAGGAATGTGCGCGGGTCTACCCATGGCTGTGCAGAGCCGACAGAATCCAGCAGGGAGAACTGAATGATATCAGCCGCCTGAAATATCGCAGATGTTTGTGAGCCGGGTTCATACACCTCGCGGGCAAGACCGGAGAACAGGGCATCCAGTGATCGGTTCTCACGTCCGCTTTCTACCAAATAAGCCGACATTGAAAGCATATCACTCAGCATTTCTCTATCCGGTGATGCCGGAAAAAGTGCTGCCGTGCTGTTCAGCAGATTGCCTGGGAAATGTTCAATATCCGTTTGGGCTGCCAGCCGCAATAATTGAAGGTCAGCGGAGTAATAGGAAGCGGATCCTTCGTCATAATGCTGCCGTATATATTGATAGCTTTTCGGGAA
>DAIMYJ010000034.1:5752-27571 GCA_036734545.1 Chitinophagales bacterium | reverse complement strand
GAGACGTTTGAACAGTAGCATACACCCATTAAAGAAATGGAAAAGGCAGTACGTCGAAATAGCGTGCGAAGATCAGGCATCAGGCATGTTTTTAGGAGCATTTATCTGCGCCGGAAAACATCCACAGGCGATCAGGAACAGACAATACGGTCATTCAAATCTAATCAACCTTTTTCAGCCCGGCAACTTGCGGCATTTCTGCCGATGGTATGCTCAACGTAAAACACAGCCGTTCACACCGGGGCATGGATACAATAGGTATCCGACTTATCCCTGAAAATCTCGAGGTCAGGCGGTGCGTATGTGGTGAGAGCAAAGAGGAGTGCGACAGCTAAAAGGAAGAGGAAACATAATTGCTGAATGGCAGTGGGCCATACCGGCATGCTGAATAAACGATAGGCTGCATACCGGCCGAAAATGACCCCGGCAACAAAAGACAAAATATCCAGCCATACCAATCCATGGCCGATCAATGCATGATACACGTAAAAGACCAACAGTATCGTACCTATCAGGATCGTCACACTTAGGGCGACCGCCGGAAAGAAATTATGCACCTTATTCCTGTGCACAGGATATTCGATCATGGCGAACAACACCACTGCCCAAAAACTCATTTTCAGGTGCTCCCATACACTCTCATTCACCGGAGCGATGAATCCGATAAGCCGAAACTCACCTGACCAGCCATACAGGAAGTGCAACAGGCATCCGATCAGGATAATGGCAGAAATACTTCCCGGATAAGGGGATTTGGCGGCACGCATACATTCAGTGTTGATCGCACACCACACAAGTTACCGCGTATCTGTTAAAAATAGGATGACCTATCTCACTGCGATCGCAGACAGTTGTAGGTAAATGCTATAGGATGACCTTGAGCCTGCAAACGATCTGAGGTCTCGGAAATATACAGTCAGGCACTATTCAAACACCTTCGGATCCCAGTTCTTCATACGTATCCATCGGCGCCGGATGAGCTCCTCGCCGGTATGCCGTACCTGAGACCTGTCCGTGTAAACGGTATCCGCATAGATCAGATACCATTCCTTCACCTCACAGGCACTGAACAACCCGGAATTCGCCACATGCCTACCCTTGCGTATTCGGCCCCTTGCAGGGTCCAGATAATAACCATTTTTCAAAAACAGGAATGGATCCTCATCTACCGGCATCCACGGGTCATTCTTCGGATAACAGATGAGTTTATAACAGTCAGCCCCCAGACGCAGTTCCCGGTCACCCTCACCAAAAATGATCGTTGCGGAGGGGTAATACAACTGCCTCGAATACATAGGGATGATAGACACCCGAAAGGTATCATTGAAATAATATTTACAGTCACCGTTGAGCGGTATGCGAATCAGATTCGAATTGTCTGCATTCGGATCGACGAGGCCCACACCGCCGTGGCATTTTCCGCTGTTACTTTCCACGGTCATCCTGCTGAAGCGCACATCATCCGGCATGGAGAGTACACGAAAGTTAGCATACACGGCATCAAAGAAATATTCCAGATGGATGATCTCGGAATCGGGCAGGATGGGGAAATCTTCGAATTGGGCGCGGACAGTTACCATTCCCGCTAAATTGCTTACAATAAGCATGAACACCGTGAGAAATTTGGAGGAGATTTTTTTCATAGCTAATTATAAACCATCCGTTGGTTGTCAGTCAATTAATGAGAGAAATACTTTGCATTATATATCTGAGTAAAGTACAGTATGGGCGTCTTTTTATTATTCCCAAACTTAAAGAACAAAGCCTTACAGTTTAACAGTTAACGATCCGTCCATAAAAATAGTATTCACTTGCGCTTTGCGACTGATCGAGTAGTTTTAACCTTGGACTTATTCCCGGTTTTCCTGATACTTCCCCGGCTCACCTTAGTATATCCGACTGCAGCCTTCTTCTTATATTCAATATCCACCTCAGCCAGTTGCTGAATACTACTGATCTCTTTCCCTATCAGATCGATCTCCTCCTCCAAATCAAAATCATCCTGTAATCCCAGCCAGAATTTTGGACTGTTGCCAAAAAATCGGGAAAAACGCAAGGCCGTATCAGCTGTAATCCGTCGGTTCCCTTTAATGATCTCCGAAATGCGGGTTTGTGGAATAAAGGTCTCTTTCGCCAGCCTATATGCAGAAATGCCCATTGGGATCAAAAATTCCTCCTGCAGTATTTCACCCGGATGTATATTCTTCAACCTTGTCATACAATAATATTTTAATGGTAATCCATTATTTGAACATCAAATGCGTCATTATTGGCCCATTTGAACACGATCCGCCATTGATCATTGATACGTATGCTATGGTAACCTTTAGAACCCTTTAATAATTCGAGCCTATTCGCTGGAGGGATTCGCAGGTCGTTGATGTCTTGCGCAGCGTTCAGCATCCTTAACTTCCTTCTGGCAACCCCCTGGATCTCCCCCGGCAGTCTGGCAGATCGAATACCCAACCAAACCTTTTCAGTTTCCTTATCACTGAAACTCTTGATCATTACTATCGGCTCACGTTACTAACGTCAAAGGTAAGTATTTTATCGGAATACACGATGTCTACAGGGACTAAAGTACAGCTAGTGCAGGCAAACTCAGCTACCAAAAGCAGTCTATCACTTCAACACGCGCTCCAACTCCCCTTCAAACTCTTCTCTGAACTCGAGGTATAATTTACCGGTAGCCGGGCCGTTGAACCCGGTGTGTATGGAACGCACCTGATGCTCGCGGTCCAGGAGTATCATGGTAGGGAAACCCATGACCTTGTTGAGCATCGGCAGGGCGTCGCTGGCGGTCTTTGGGAGCCCGGCGTTGAGATACACGAAATCACTGCCGAAATGCTCACGCACTTTCTGGATGTTCTTCCTGAAATTCTCCGGATCGGTCTGCCGCTCGAAGGAGAGCGCGATGATGGCCAGATCACGTCCGGCATACCGCTCTTCCAGCTCACTCAAATAACTGGTCTCATCCATGCAGTTCGGACACCAGGAACCGGTAATGGTGATGATGACGGCTTTATTGCGGAAGCGTTCATCATTTAATGATACCATGTTTCCATCCACATCCGGAAATGAAAAGGCGATCTTGTCGTAACCGGGTTTCAGATAGGTGAGTTTGGTATCATCCGGCAGTGCCGCTTTCGGATCTTTGACTGCCGTGAATGTGTTCGTGTAATGCTTTCCGGAAAAGAACCTGCCTTCTAATCGTCCGCCTTCCTTTACTGTGCCTTCAAATAAAAAAGCATGAGAACCATCGAACGCGGAGAGGTAAAAAGCATTTCCACACACGTTACCGGAAAGAAAACGATAATCGCCGGTGGTGGTCAGGAAGGTGCCTTTCAGGTATTTCCCCTGCTGCTCAAATATCCCTACGGTGCTGTCGGGCACACCATTATCGTAAAACACCGCCGAATACCGGCCTGAAATATCTACTGCCGGCGGCACATCGGTGCAGGGGAAGCGCGTATCCTCCTTATCATCAGCGAGCATCACCGCCGTAAAGGGGATATAATAATTGCCCGGTCTTGAATGATCATAAAAGCGGCCCTCCCACCTGTTGGCATCAGGTGTGGTGGCAAATACCACCTCCGAATTGAATACCGGTATCCGGCACACAAAAGAATCGCGGTCGGGACGAGGATAGATCCTGCCGGTGATGTTCTCATCGCCGTTGATGATGGTGAAATCGTAGGGTATCAGATTGTCGGGGCTATAGTAGATCAGCGTTACCGACAGCTGAAAAGGCAATTGCGTGCCCTGCATATCAAGCGTAGCCAGATAAAATTTCTTCATGGTTTGCACCTGTTGCGCCTGTGCGGTAGACAGTGCCGGTGCGGCCAGCAGCCACAGCATACATATTCTGAACAACGCCTTCATCAAGTTCCGTAATTTTACGCCAAAGCTAAAGCTTGTTCAAGGAACAGACCATATCCGATTTTCTTTCCGGCGGCTATCCGATCATCGATGTGCGGGCGCCCAAGGAGTTCAACGCCGGGCACATCCCCGGGGCGGTGAACATACCCCTGTTCAATGATACCGAGCGGGCGATCATCGGCACGGCCTATAAACGTGAGGGTCGGCAGGCAGCCATCCGCAAGGGTTTGGCCATTACCGGACCTAAAATGGAACAGTTCCTGGATCAGGCCTATGCCGCTTCATCCAACCAGCGTCTGGCCGTACATTGCTGGCGCGGGGGGATGCGGAGTAAGAGCATGGCCACCCTCTTCGATTTCGCCGGTTTCGATACCCGCGTGCTCAAGGGCGGCTACAAAGCCTATCGCGCAGCCGTGCACGCCCAGTTTGCTGCACCGCTGTCCCTGATCATCCTCGGCGGTCGCACCGGCAGCGGAAAAACAAAGATCTTACAGGCACTTGCCGATAAAGGTGAGCAGGTGCTGGACCTGGAGCTGCTGGCCCATCATAAAGGCAGCGCTTTCGGTGATCTGGGAGAAGAACCACAGCCGACCACGGAGATGTTCGAGAACCTGTTGTTCACGCAACTGCAAAAACTCGATACCGGCAAACGCATCTGGGTGGAAGATGAAAGCCACATGATCGGCACCGTATTCATACCCGAAGCTTTCTGGCAGCATATGCGCACTGCACCCGTTGTTTTCTGCGATGTGCCGGTGGAAGAACGCATCCGTTTTCTGGTAGAAAATTACGGGCACTATGATGCGGAAGGATTAATAAACGCCGTACATAAAATTACCAAACGATTAGGCGGACAGCACGCAAAAGCTGCCCTCGAAGCGTTCGAACAGGGGGATCTGCACACCGCAACGCGCATCGTGCTGGTGTATTACGATAAAACGTATGCGCATGGTCTCAGCCAGCGTCCGCAGGAAGGTATCCATACCATCGACATGCCCCTCATCGACCCACCAAAAAATGCGGAGCAACTCATCGCCTTCGCCAATACCAACACGATTTATCAGGCAACATCCATATCATAACAAGCATGCAAACATCAACATCCTTACCCCCCATCAAGCTCACACAATATTCGCACGGCGCCGGCTGCGGCTGTAAAATATCGCCGAAGATCCTCGATTCCATCCTGGCTTCGGTTGGCAAGCAACAACATTTTCCGCATCTGCTCGTGGGCAACGAAACAAAAGATGATGCGGCGGTGTATGACCTCGGCAACGGCACCGGACTGGTGAGCACCACCGATTTTTTCATGCCTATTGTGGATGACCCGGTGAAATTCGGGAAGATCGCCAGCGTGAATGCTATCAGCGATGTATATGCGATGGGTGGCACGCCTTTGATGGCTATCGCGATATTGGGATGGCCCATCGATAAGGTGGATCCTGCGTATGCGGGCCTTGTGCTCGAAGGGGCGCGTCAGGCGTGTGCGGAGGCGAACATTCCGCTGGCCGGCGGACACAGCATCGACTGCCCCGAACCTGTATTCGGTTTGGCGGTGAGCGGATTGGTGAATCTGCCGAATTTAAAAACGAACGCCGGAGCGCATGCCGGTTGCAGTTTATATCTCACGAAAAAATTGGGCGTAGGTATCCTCACCACGGCCCAGAAAAAAGGATTACTGCAGGAAGCGCATGCCGATATCGCCCCCGACAGTATGATGCAATTGAATAAACCCGGTGCCGTATTCGGTGCGCTGCCGTATGTGGAGGCGATGACCGATGTAACAGGTTTCGGATTGATGGGACATCTCACCGAAATGTGCGAAGGCAGCGGCGTGAGTGCAGAGATCGAATTCCATAAAGTTCCGGTGATCGACCGCAGTATACTGGACCATTATCTGGAGCAGAAATCCGTTCCCGGCGGCACCAACCGCAACTTCGCCAGCTACGGGCATAAGATCCACGGACTCGATGATACGAGCAAGGCCATCCTCTGCGATCCGCAGACCAGCGGCGGCCTGCTGGTGGCCATTACCCCGGGCAGCGAGGCAGCGTTTGAGGCTAAAGCGGCAGAGCTCGGACTGGAGCTCCTTTCGTTCGGCAAACTGGTGCCGCAGCGGGAGTTCATGGTCTATGTGCAGGCCTGAGTTCTGCAGTCCTGAAGGGCCTCACCGGCATCCCGGATCATGGCGGAAACCGGTGATTTTTGTCGCGGCAAACCCCGACCGGGAGTCATCGCTTTACGAAAAAAAATACCGTATTTTGCACGCATGGGAAACAGCATGACAGCAGCAGGGAATCTGAAAGTATCACACATGGCCGAGAACCTGATCGGCTCAGAGATCATCAAATTAGCCGGTGAGGTAAATGACCGCATCAAAAAAGGCGAACGGATCTATAATCTCACCATCGGCGACTTCGATCCCAAGATATTTCCCATTCCACCCATGCTGGAGGATGCGATCATCGCCGCCTATCGCAACAACGAAACCAATTATCCTGCTGCGAATGGTATCGACATCCTGCGCAAGGCAGCGGCCTATTTTGTCGAAAAACACTTGGGCCTCGCTTACTCGCCCGATGAATACCTCATCGCCGGCGGTGGCAGGCCGCTGATCTATGCCACGTATATCACGTTGCTCGATGCGGGCGATAAAGTGATCTATCCTGTTCCCAGCTGGAACAATAATCACTATACACACCTGAGCAGTTGTGTGAAGGTGGAAGTGGAGACCAAGCCGGAAAATAATTTCATGCCCACGGCAGCAGAGATCGCACCGCACATCCACGATGCCACGCTCATCGCACTGTGCTCTCCGCTGAATCCCACCGGCACCGCTTTCAGTAAACAAGCACTGGAAGAGATCTGCGACCTCGTGATCGCAGAGAACGCGCGTCGTTCGGCCGACCAGAAACCACTCTACATTTTATACGATCAATTATACTGGACCCTGACCTTCGGTGAAACGGAACACTTCGATCCTGTCACGCTGCGTCCGGCGTTGCGCAATTATGTGATCTATATCGACGGCATCAGCAAAGCATTTTCTGCTACGGGTGTGCGTGTGGGCTGGAGTTTCGGTCCGAAGTCTGTGATCGACAAGATGAAAAGTATCTTAAGCCACATCGGCGCCTGGGCACCCAAAGCTGAGCAGGTGGCATCCGCACAATTCCTCACCAATGATGCTGCTGTAGATGGGTTCCTGGCGGATTTCAAGAAGCAGATCCAGGACAGATTGCATGGTTTCTACAACCATTTTACGCGACTGAAGGAAATGGGCTATCCCGTTGAGTGCATCGATCCGCAGTCTGCCATATATCTCACCGTACGCTGCGATCTGCGCGGCAAGACCACGGCTGATGGACGCCGTATCAACACCATGGCAGATGTAGCCTCCTTCCTGCTGAACGATGCCAAGATCGCACTCGTACCCTTCTACGCCTTCGGCAGCGACCGCGAAAGCCCCTGGTTCCGCCTCAGCGTAGGTACCTGCACCATGGATGATGTGCACGAAAGCATGGCAAGTTTGGAGAAGGCGATGGGGTCGTTGAGTTGAAGGTTTCTCAGTATTGTAAAAGAGTCGAAGATTCGAAGGGTTGAAGATTCGAAGGGCGATCAATAGGTATATTCATTTTTCCTTCCCGAAACTTTCCGCCTTCCCGTCTTTCCGGCCTTATAAGAGGATAACGAGACTGTGCAACATTTCTTAGCAAACAAACTTCGTGCACGCCTGGCGTCCCTCGCGCCTTAGTGGCTAAGCGACTAACATGCTCAGGTAAAAAATTCCGCTTCAGATCAGACGTAACACATCTCGCCACAAAGTCGCGAAGACCGCGAAGGGTGCACAAAGGGTGTGGCGGGTTTTGGCAGACGTCAGGCGGATGAAATGTTTCGAACGATATAGCTTAAGGGATAACGATCCATGACTCAGAAAACGCCCCACTCACTCCCCATTGCCATCGGGATCACCACTCACTAATCTGCGCAGCTCATCATCAAAAGGAACCGCCTTTCCTGTTTTATTATCTACCATGGCAAAGGTGACCTCTGCTTCGGCGATGAGTTTATCGTCGGACTGGCGGGTGATGCGCTGCTGCACGGTGGCGCTGCGGTTGCCGATGGTTTTCGGCTCCACGGTGATACGCAGCACATCATTGAGCACAGCAGGATACCGGTAGTGGATGGTGATGCTCACGATCACAAAACTCTGCTGTTTCTTTTCAAAGTATTCGAAAGGCCCCATGGCATTCAGCCATTCCCAGCGGGTTTCCTCCAGAAGTTCGAGATAGCGGGCATTGTTCACATGCTGAAACATATCGCAGTGAAAGCCGCGGACCTTGATGTGGTGTTCGAATACTGCCATACCGCAAAATTAGATATATCAAACCCGTATTCTTGTTAAAAGTGTATTTTTAAACAAAATCCGTCTATGTACAATCAACCCATGCTTCCTGCGCAGACCTTCGCCAACAAAGTGATCATCGTGACCGGCGGCGGCACCGGCCTGGGGCGCAGTATGACGAAATACTTCCTGCAACTGGGCGCCACGGTGGTGATCACCTCGCGCAAGATGGAGGTGCTCCAAAAGACCGCTGCGGAGCTGAGCGCCGAAACACAGAGCACCTGTATCCCCATCACCTGCGATGTGCGCGACTATGCAGCAGTTGAAGCCATGGTGCAACAGGTGGTGCAGCAGTGCGGACGCATAGACATGCTGGTGAATAATGCCGCCGGGAATTTTATTTCGCCGACAGAAAAACTGAGTCACCGCGCCTTTGATACGGTAGTGGACATCGTGCTCAAAGGCACCTACAACTGCACGCTGGCCTGTGGTAAATACTGGATAGAAAATAAGCTGCACGCTTCCGTGCTGAGTATCGTTACCACCTATGCGTGGACCGGCAGTGGTTATGTGGTGCCCAGTGCCTGCGGAAAGGCCGGCGTGCTTGCACTCACAAGAAGTCTGGCCGTGGAATGGGGGAAATACGGCATCCGCCTCAACGCCATCGCCCCCGGCCCCTTCCCTACCGAAGGCGCCTGGAGCCGACTGGTGCCGCCCGGACTCGAAGAGGACTTCGACCTCACCAAAAAGAATGCGGTGGGCCGACTCGGTGAGCATCAGGAACTGGCGAATCTCGCCGCTTATCTGCTTTCAGATTATGCCGCCTTTATCACCGGCGAAGTAGTGGTCATCGACGGCGCCGAATGGCTGAAAGGTGCAGGCGAATTCAACATGCTCGACAAAGTGCCGAAGCAATTATGGGATATGATGGAGATGATGCGGAAGAAGGGTTGAGGGTTGAAGGTTGTAGGTAAAGAACATAATTTGTTCTTTACTGAAATTGATCCGTGTAGATCCATTCGATCCGTCAGATCCGTGTTCCTTTTCTAAAGGCTAATGATCAAATGATATTCACCTCCGGCGTGATCGTAATGCCGAAACGTTGCTGTACAGATTCCTGAATGGCATAGGCGAGTGCGAGGATCTCAGCCCCGGTAGCGCCGCCGTAATTCACCAGCACCAATGCCTGATCTTTATGTGCACCGGTATTCCCCACGCGTTTGCCCTTCCACCCACATTGCTCTATCAGCCATCCCGCCGGCACTTTGATATGTCCGGGCGCTGCAGGATATCCGGGTATTGCCGGAAAGGATTGTTTTAATATATGATATTGCGCTTCCGGTATTTCCGGATTCTTGAAAAAACTGCCGGCATTACCCAGCACACGCGGATCGGGTAGCTTACTTTGTCGTATCGCGATCACGGCTTCCGACACATCCTGCACGCGCGGCAGGGTGATGTGCTTTTGCGCGAGCACATCTTTGATCGCTCCATAGGCAATATGTACCTGCGGCTGCTTCTGTAAACGCAGGCGCACGGATTGAATAAAATATTGCCCTTTCAGATCTTTCTTGAAAACGCTTTCCCGATATCCGAAAGCGCAATCCTGTTTATTGAATGTTCTCTGTTCACCGGTTTGAATATGCACTGCGGTCAGCTCCTCGAACACCTGATTGAGTTCAACACCATAGGCGCCGATATTTTGCATGGGTGCCGCACCAACAGTACCGGGGATGAGCGACAGATTCTCGATACCTCCCCACCCTCTTTCGACCGTGAACATCACCAGGTGATGCCATACCTCGCCACCGGCAGCTTCGATCAATACCGTATGAGCATCTTCCTCTACCACGTGTATCCCTTTCAGGCAATTGCGTAAAACCAATCCGTCGAAATCCCGCGTGAACAACACATTACTGCCGCCGCCCAGGAACAAATGGGATGTTCGGGTATACCCCTCCCGGATGAGCGTTTGCAGGTCGGCAGGTGTATGCAATTCGGTGTAGGCTGCGGCGCTGACATCAATACCAAAGGTATTGAAGGAACGAAGCGAGATGTGTTGTTGCATGTCCATACCTTACAGGAAAATGACCACCCCTGCCGTCCCGTCTCCTGCGACGTAGGGAGAATTTCGCTATTTTTGAGGTAAATGTAATGAATCGGCCTATGCCGGGTTGTAAACTTGTTAACATGACCAGACACCGTATTCTGCTGACCTCCGTGCTTATGATCTGCGTTAGTTTGCTGCAGTCGACCGAACTGTTTGGCCAGTATTACCGCCTGTTCGATAAAGACAGGACCATGACCTTTACACGACGGGCGGTTGACGAAACGGATAGCTTGTACTATTTCATAAAGACCACCGGTTTCGAAGTAGAGGGTGAAGACACCACTTTTTATTTCAACAAGCAACTGCGCACCATCGGCGATCCCGACTGCGCCTTTCAGACGCTCGACACCGTTGACATGGGCCATAAGGCGCTGGTGCAGAATGATACGGACATCACCTATGTGTTCTTCAACAAAAACAATGACAGCATCTTCATTCATACACAGATCGAAGTAGGAGACGTATGGCATGTATATGATTGGCCGGATGGCACATATGTAAAAGCGACAGTGGTCAATAAACTGGAACGCACCATTCTGCCCGATGTGCTGGACACGCTCATGCGTATTCAATTGAATGTGATAACAGCCGCCGGTGTAACACTTACCGATGTATTCCCGAACGGCACCAAGTTCGACATCACCAAACAATACGGCATCATCGAATTCTTCGACTTCTATAATTTCCCGGAACCGGGTGATTCCCTACCGCTGCTCCTGCGCGGACTTTCTAACCCAGACATGAATATTGTGGATGTTGACGCACAAACAGCATTCAATTACGAGACCGGCTATGAATTCCATTACCGCGAGGAACAGGCTCCTGATCTGGCTACCGGTGCAGACCTCCGCATTTCGGCATGGAAGTATTTCGTGATGGCGCGCACCGACCTGCCCAATGGTGTATCCTATACCATGCAGCGCATACAATTTGATACGCTGTATACCGGCGGCATGCCTTCTTCCAATGTGATATGGGATACCGTTACCGTAGAATATCTCTATGATGACTACGCCTTTTTGGATACACTTGAATTAACCGTTCTCCAGAACACCCTGCACGGGTATGCTGATTGGATCAAGGAAGACACGCTCTATAAAGGCTTCGCGCATAAATATGTCTACGACTGGTATGATTACGACGCCGGCACCGAATGCCTGAGCAATCCGGATGCCATCAACATGCCCGAGCAACTCTACGGCGAAGGCCTTGGACTGATCCATTATCTGGATTCCACGGATGCTTCTGATTATTACAAATGGGATATGACCTATTTCCATATCGGCCTGAAAGAATGGGGTACACCTTATGATTTCAGTGCACTGGATATGAATATCGGATCACATACACAGGCAGAACAACTGCATCTGTTCCCGAACCCGGCATCTGCACAGATCCATGTAACCTTGCCCGCATACGGCGACCTGCAATATACGCTCTTCGATATGCAGGGAGTTGCCCTTCGCACGCAGGCACTCACGACCGGCACCGGCATTGCGGCGATAGATATTGCGTCATTGCCCGCCGGCTATTACACATTGAGAATTACGGGCAATACCGGCATGGCCATCGGCACCTTCATCAAGTATTGATCATTTGCCTTTCAGGCGGTTCAATCCCGCTTTGGCAAGTCCGTCGAGACTGGTCTGGTATTCCTTATTACTGCTGTCGACACACAACTGGTAATACTTCCGTGCGTTCGCATAGTCCTTTTCCGCTTCGTATATATTGCCCAGATAATACGCGCCGGCAGCGGCATAATAATACGGCAGGCTCTTGCCGTTTTGAATGGTAGCGGCATAAAACCCCTTGGCTTTATCGGGTTGTCCGGCCATATCATAAATACGTCCGGCGCGATAGGTGAATTCCACCTTATCCTTTTTATCGCTAAAGCTGTCTACGTTCTTGCCTTCCAGCAACTTTAATGCGTCTTTGTAATATCCGCCGTCGAATAGCAGGCGCGACTTCAGAAGTATGACATTCGGTATTTTACCGCTTTCGGCTTCATAGAGGGCCTGCTTATCATCGTCTATCAGATCATCACCGCGCGATTTGACATAATACATGTATTCCCAGTATTTGTCCTTGTTGCCCTGAATAAGCGCCATCCAGCCCATTTTCTGATAGGCTTCCTTGATATAGTTCTTGCCTTTGTATTGTTTGATGAAGCGCTCAAAATACACGGATGCATCCGTATCCAGTTTGCGCGCTTTGGCCAGGCCGGTCATGAAATCCAGATAATGATAGGCGGCATATTCCGAACCCGTGGGTCGCGCTGCCAGTGTTTGCAGGGCGATATCATTGCGACCGGTACGCATGGCCACACTCGATTTACAGAACACGTTGATGAGGTTGGTGCGGGTATCCAGGTCCTTCACGATATTCCATGCAGTGCCGGCATCATGACCGAGATATAATGCGAGGAAAGCATAATACAGATACACCTCCTGCTTGAAGATGAACGTGTTGGTCTTACTGTAATCTATGATGCTTTTCAGCTCGCGCAAACCCTGGTCAATGGACCCATCCATACCCAGCATGTTCACCCCCCATTTATACTGATCAGGAATGGCTCCCACGATGGCGTGCAGCATGCCCAGGCTCTTCTTGTTGGCGATGAAATCAGGGAACTGTTTCTGATTCTCTTCCAGCAGCAGATAAGCCTTGCGCACGTCGGTGAAGGCGCCCACATACTCTTCGAATTTCAGCTTGGAGAATGCCCACTGTATCATCACCTCCGCCTGACAATAGCGATAGTAGGGACTCTTGGGATCACCCGACTTCAGCTTTTCCAGGCGAAGGTCCCTGTTCGGATACAATTTCTTGAACTCTGCCTGATCTTCATTGATGTAGGTGGTGAGAAAATCGATATAATTCTCCACCAGATACGGGATCAGGTTATCGGGATTCTCCTTTATTTCGGCGGCGAGCAGCTGACGGCCTTTTTCAAAACGCAACTCCTGAATGTAGCCATACGCCTGAACGCAGCGCTCGTTAAAATCATAGGATTGCGCAATGGCGCTTACCGGAAAGACAAATGCCACGAACAATATAAAAAGATATTGCTTCATGGCATTTGAAAGTTGGTTATTGGATCAGATCACGCGTCCATCACGGATTCATCCACCAGGATGCGTCCGCAGTGTTCGCAAATGATGATGTTCTTCGATTGCTTGATCTCAGCCTGCAGCTGCGGAGGCACAACGGCATAGCAGCCGCCGCAGGAATTCCGCGCTACGGAAACAACGGCGAGACCGTTGCGGTAGCTGCTGCGGATGCGGTAGTAAGCCTGCAGAAGACGACCTTCGAGTTCTTTTTCTGCTTTCTGTACTTTCTTGTTCAGTTCCGCTTCTTCCTTCTCAGTTTCTTCAATGATGCGCTCCAGTTCTTCCTTCTTCTTGGCCAGGTCCTTCTTCTTCACATCGAGCACTGCAGCGGCATCTTCAATGGTCTTGGCTTTTGCTTCCTTGGCCACGTTCGCCTCGCGGATCTTCTTCTCGCTCAGTTCGATATCCAGCTTGTTCAGTTCGATCTCCTTTGTGAGGGCATCGAATTCACGGCTGTTCTTAACGGCATTCTGCTGCTGTTCGTATTTCTTGATGGCTGATTTAGAACCGGAGATCGTGGTCTTGCGGTTGGAGATCTCAGTCTCGATATCCTTCATCTCGGATTCGAGCTTCTGCATACGTGTTTCCAAACCGGCGATCTCATCTTCCAGATCGCTCACTTCGATCGGCAATTCGCCTTTCAGGGTAGTGATATCATCGATCTTGGAGTGGATACGCTGAAGCTTCCAGAGCGCCTGGAGACTTTCTTTTACTGACAGATCTTTTGTTGCAGCCATAGTTTACAGATAGTTGACCGGATTGGTATTTACTTTTGACAAATGGACTGCAAAGTTAGGAAATTTTTCCCTAAGCATCCTGCTGATGAGCTGTCCGGTATACTGTTCGCTCTCGTAATGCCCGATATCGGCCATTAACAGGTGTCCGTCGGCGTCAAAGAACTGGTGGTATTTGAGGTCGGCGGTCACAAAGGCATCAGCGTGGGCCATGATGGCATCCCGAAGCAGGAAACTGCCTGCGCCGCCGCATACCGCCACCCGCGAAACGGGCCTTCCGGTGAGCCTGGTATAGCGTATACCCCCGGCCTGCATGCGGTCACGGAGCATCTGCAGAAAGGCCATTTCTTCCATAGGCTCAGGCAATACGCCGAGCAAACCGCTGCCGGCCTCCTGCCAGGCGTTCTCGAGGGTGATCACATCGTAGGCCACCTCCTCATAGGGATGGGCCCTGAACAGCGCTTTCAGCAGCTGCAGCTCCAAATGGGCGGGGAATATGACCTCTATGCGCACCTCGGGCTCTTCATGGTCCTCCCCCTGCCTGCCCACAAAGGGGTTGGTCGTTTCGTCGCCACGGAAAGTGCCGGTGCCTTCGGTATTAAAACTGCAGTGGTCGTAGTGGCCGATCTCCCCTGCCCCGGCCTCGAAAAGTGCAAACCGCACATCTCCGGCGTTCGCCTGGGGCGCGAAAGTGATGAGTTTACGCAGGAATTGCCGTTTAGGCTGCAACACGCGGTTATTCGTTAACCCGAGCTGCTCGGCGATCATGGCGTTGACACCACCTGCGATATTATCGAGGTTGGTATGGATGGCGTAGAGGGCTATATGCTGGCGGATGGCCTTGATGACCGTGCGCTCCACGTGATTGCTGCCGGTGAGTTTCTTCAGTCCGCCGAAGATGATGGGGTGATGGGCGATGATGAGTTTACAGCCGAGCGCTGCAGCCTCATCCAGAACAGCCTCGGTCATATCCAGGCTGATGAGGATACCGGTCACCTCCGCATTCCGCTCGCCGGTGAGCAGACCTGCATTGTCATATGATTCCTGGAGCGACAGTGGTGCACGCGACTCCAGATGCCTGATGATCTCTCCTATGGTCATAAAAGCGAAGGTAGCAATAAGCCGAAATATGCACTCAGCGGGCCGGCGGTACGCAGATCTCGTGCGATGAGGGCGTATGTCCTGCATGTCCGGCTTCGAACTGCGGACTCAGATACGGAATACCCAGATCGAGGCCACGCAGTATCAGCAACACGGCGATCACCATACTGAATACGGGCAGGTACTTGCGGATGAATCTGCGCTGCTGAAGCCCCAGGTAACTGCCGAAGGCAGCAAAGCTGAACATCAACGGTAGGGTCCCTAATCCGAAGAACAGCATATAAGCGGCACCTCCGGCCATCGAACCGGAAGCCACAGCGCCTGCCAGTGCCAGATACACGAGACCGCAGGGCAGCAGCCCATTAAAAAATCCCAGCGTAAGCACACTGCCCGGCTGCTTGCTGCTGAAGGCAGCAGCGATATATTTTTTGACAATACCCGTTCCTTTGCTCAGCCATTGCCAGTTCCATACCGACCTGTCACTGATCCACTGCAGCGAAACCAGGATAATGATCAATGCGCCCATGGTAAAGCTGGCCGCCTGCTGTAAACCGGCAAAGCTGAAGCTCAATCCGATCGCACCGAATATGACACCCAGTAAAACATAAGCAAAGATGCGGGCAGTATTATACAGAAATGATTGACCGGCAGCCTTCCCGCCATTATGCATGTTGAACGAGATCGCGAGTGGTCCGCACATACCGGCACAATGCAGGCTGCCAAAGAGCCCGGTAATGAATGCCGTTATGTAGAGTCCGATCACAGATAGATATTCCGTTCAACAAAATACGGTTTGCCATCGCTGGTCCATGACAATTTTACGGTATAAAAACCTTTGGTGAAAGCTTCCTTATCAAATCGCACGATGCCCGAATCATTGGGCGACATCGGCAGGCGGATATCCCTGTCGGAATCCGAAGCGCGATAGAAATATGCCTCACCGGATTGCATGGCCGACATACCGGCCGGGAACTGCAATACCACCGCCGATCCCTGCACCGCGATCTCAATGGAATCTTTCAGCGGCAGTGCATTCTTTTCAGCATCGATGCGGTCCTGAAAACGCAGCTCCTCCGCATAGTAATCATCAGTTACCAGATCTACATCATGACTAAAGCTTCTCACCACCATAAATACAATGATCGCTACAAAGCCTAAGTAAACGAGCAACATGCTTCTTCCCCAGTTCATG
Source organism: Chitinophagales bacterium (assembly GCA_036734545.1). Classification (GTDB taxonomy): domain Bacteria; phylum Bacteroidota; class Bacteroidia; order Chitinophagales; family BACL12; genus UBA7236. The sequence goes on along the minus strand of DAIMYJ010000034.1, from coordinate 11,106 downwards.
GTATTATTTTTTTACAGTTGGTCCGAAAAAAGTTGTTTTTGCCGTAGAAATCTTCTTTTCGTCGTTATACACCCCGATCTCCAGGTCCATTTTCATGGTGGTGATCTGATCCCTGTTCACTACAATAAAGAACTTACCTTCTGCCAGCTCCTCACTCCTGATGGTGAGTTCCTTGCCGATCATTTCGATACGGCCGTCCATATTCTCGATCTTCAGGTGAATGGGAAAATCATTATGGGTCTTATTGGCGATCTTGATGTTATACAGGTTGGTGATCTGCACACTGTCGCGCTTCTGGTATAATTGTCCGGATGCACGGGTGATCGTGGCCGTAACATCCTTGCGCGTTACGAGCATGATGGCGAGTATGGACACCAATATCAGCAAGACGATCGAATACGCCTTCATGCGGGGTGTGAACCGCAGGCGTTCACCGGTCTGAATGTTATTCTCGGAAGAATATTTGATCAGGCCGCGCGGTTTACCCACCTTGTCCATGATGGAATCACAGGCATCAATACAGGCTGTGCAGTTCACACACTCCAGTTGCGTACCGTTGCGGATGTCGATACCGGTGGGACATACGCGCACGCACAATCCACAATCGATACAATCGCCATAGGCCTTCTCCTCCTCACCGTGTTTCAGGTGACCGCGCGGTTCACCGCGTTTATAGTCATAGGCCACAACGATGGAGAACTTATCAAGCAGCACACCCTGGAGGCGTCCGTAAGGACAGGCGAACACACAAACGTTCTCGCGCAAAAAAGCGAACACGCCATAGAACGCGAAAGAGAACACCAGCATGATGGCCAGCCCGCCCACATTCTGACTTACCGGCTCCGTCATGATGCTGATCACCTGATCCACGCCAATGATATAGGCTAAAAAGGTATTGCCCACCAAAAAGGAGAACAGGAAGAAAATGATCTGCTTGCTGCCGCGTTTGAATATCTTTTCGCGGTTCCAGGGCATTTTTGACAATCGCCGCTGATGCTCAGCCGTTCCTTCGATCCAATATTCGATCCTGCGGAACACCATCTCCATGAAAACGGTCTGCGGACATATCCATCCGCAGAACAATCGACCGTACAATACGGTAAAGAAAATAATGAATACCAGAAAGGTGAGCATACCCAGCGCAAACAGGTAAAAATCCTGTGGCCAGAAGATGACACCGAATAAGATGAATTTTCTGTCGGGGATGTTGAACAGGAACAGCGGTTCTCCGTTCAGTTTGAGGAAGGGCAGCGCAAAGAAAAATATCAGGTAAGCCCAGCTCAGGTAAGTGCGCCAATTATAAAACCGGCCTGAAGGCTGCGTGGCATAAACCCATTTACGGTGGCCTTCATCGTCGGCTGTATAGATAATGTCGCGGAACGATCTATCGTCTTTCATTTCTTTTCTTCTATATAGCCTGCATGGTAATGGGTGGCAACCTGTTCATGGCCTGAAGAACAGGTTGCCACCTTGAATAATTATTGTGTTACGACAGCTGTGGCAGCTATTGTATCTGCCGGTGCTCCCGTTGAATCCGCCGGTGCAGCGGCGCCCTCTGTGTAGAGCGTGCCTTCCGGTGCTTTGGCATTCGGCGGATTGGTGCCTTTGAGTGAGTGAATATAATTCGACACCTCAAAGATCTGCTTCGGATTCAGGATCTCTTTCCAGCTCGCCATCGCTTTGCCCTGCACACCGTATTTCACGGTCTTGAACATATCGTTGATCGAACCGCCATGGATCCAGTAATCATCGGTCAGGTTTGGCGCTGCCGCAGTACCTTCACCGGCTGCACCGTGACAGGTAACGCAATACTGTTCAAAGGTCTTCTTACCTGCACCCAACACGCCGGCTTCAGTGGACACCACTACGGTGTTCTCATCGTAATTGGCTGCGGCTTTTTCCAGGTAAGCAGCTTGTTCGATCTCTGCCTTTTCGATAGCAGCAACATACTCTTCTTCCTGCGTAGGTCCGTCGCCAAGATGGTAATACCACATATATACGATGGCGAAACCGATGGTAAAGAAAAAGATGTATTGCAGCCATGGAGGCATGGTATTGTCGAGTTCCTGGATACCGTCATAGCTATGGTCTTCCATGAGCAGTTCTTCCTCGCGCTCGATCGGCACTTTATAATTCCATTTCTCCCAGAGCTGCGACAGCCAGGTTTCTGACCTGCCGGCTTCTGCGACTTGTTCCTTCTTCGACAATTGCAGCAACATGAGCGACAGATAGGCGATCACGAGTACTTCAATGGTGATCAGGATGTACAGCGGCAGGTATTCACTTTGCAGCAGGCTGCCTGCTGAACTCGCGGTTGTGGTTGCTGCGGCTGCATCCTGGGCGATGGCCGGTTGTGAAGCGAACAGCAATCCGCTCACGATCAGCAGCGCGATCATCTTGGTTTTATCTACCCCGCCGGATACTTTTTTCTTGCCACCCCAGATCACTACTTCTGCCAGGGCGTAGATCACATAGAATAATATCACGGCAACGGCTGTCAGCAACCAGAAGGTTCCATCACTCAGGAACCAGTTCTTATCCGCTTCGGGAGCTGCCTGTGCCCAGGCAGGAGAAGCTGCCATCAGCGCAAACAGGGTTACCAGTATGTTTTTATGATTGATCAGCTTTCTCATTTCACTGATTTTTTGAAAGTGATTGAATAGGGTGATTTTCTTCCAGTGGAATGTTCTTATAGGCATCCACTGTCGACTTGCTCAGTCGGCGAACCCAAATGAACAACCCGATGAAGAATACAAAGAATATGATCAGCGATATGATGGGATAGATGCTGACCCCTTCGATATCCGATAAATAATAGGACAGGTTCATATCGCTTAGTTTTTAACTTGTGATTGAGCATTCAGTGCGTTCTCCGCTTCAAGGTCTTTACCCAGTCGCTGCAGATAAGCAATGAGGGCAATGATCTCGGTATTCGGCATGGTCTCGATACCATCTTTGGCCAGACTGGCGGCAATGGTCTCTGCCTGTGCAATCAGGTCGTCGTTAGCGATCTGATCATAGCCTTCTGCATACGGCACGCCGAGTTTCTGCATGGCGCGGATCTTGGCCGCAGTAGTGGAGATATCGAGCTCGTTCTCATGCAGCCACGGATACGGTGGCATGATAGAACCGCTGGAGGTACTGCGCGGATCCATCATATGCACATAGTGCCATGAATCCGGCTTCTTCAGCACGCCCACACCTTCGCGCGCCAGGTCCGGACCCGTACGCTTGGATCCCCACTGGAACGGATGATCGTAAACGAATTCACCTGCTTTTGAATATTCACCGTAACGCTCTGTTTCTGAACGGAACGGACGGATCATCTGGCTGTGACATACATAACAGCCTTCGCGGATATAAATATCGCGGCCCTGCAATTCCAGCGGCGTGTATGGCTGCACGCTGGCGATAGTGGGCACGTTGCTCTTCACGAGGAAGGTAGGCACCAATTCGATGATACCACCGATCAACACCATGATAAGCGCAAGCACCATGAATTGTATCGGACGACGCTCCAATGCTCTGTGCCAGTATTCATTCTTGTGCACCTTAACCACTTTTTCCATTTCAGGCACTTCCACTTCTTCATTGGCAAGGAATGAACCCTGACCGGCGGTCTTCCACAGGTTGTAAGCCATCATGAACACACCCACGAGATATAAGGTACCACCGATGGAACGCATCAGATACATGCCTTTCAGCTGTGTACTGGTTTCGAGGAAGGTATAAGTAAGTTGTCCGTCAGGTGTGAAGTCTTTCCACATCAGCGCCTGTGTGAAACCACCCCAATACATCGGCACGGCATAGATCAGGATACCCAGGGTACCGATCCAGAAATGCAGATTGGCGAGTGACTTGGAATACAGTTCCGTTCTCCACATTCTGGGTATCAGCCAGTACAGAATACCGAATGTGAGGAAGCCGTTCCAGCCCAGTGCACCGATATGCACGTGTGCCACGATCCAGTCGGTGAAGTGGGCAATGGCGTTCACATTTTTCAGTGAGAGCATGGGGCCTTCGAAAGTGGCCATACCGTATGCGGTTACGGCTACCACCATGAATTTCAATACCACATCTTCACGCACCTTATCCCAGGCACCGCGGAGGGTAAGCAGACCGTTCACCATACCACCCCATGAAGGAGCGATCAACATTATGGAAAATACCGTACCCAGTGTTTGTGCCCAATGGGGAAGCGCGGTGTACAACAAGTGGTGCGGACCGGCCCAGATATACAGGAAGATCAGCGTCCAGAAGTGTACGATGGACAATTTATAGGAATATACCGGACGATTCGCTGCTTTGGGCAGGAAGTAATACATCAGTCCGAGATACGGTGTGGTCAGGAAGAAGGCCACCGCATTGTGACCATACCACCACTGCACGAGTGCATCCTGCACACCGGCGTATAAGCTATAGGATTTCGTTAAAGAGATCGGGATCGCCAGCGAGTTCACGATGTGCAACATCGCAACGGTCACGAAGGTGGCAATGTAAAACCAGATACCTACATAAATATGCCTTTCGCGACGGCGGATGATGGTACCCATCATATTGATACCGAACACCACCCAGATCAGCGCGATCAGGATATCGATCGGCCATTCGAGTTCAGCATATTCTTTGGAAGTGGTGATACCCATGGCCAGTGTGACAGCTGCCAGCACGATGATCAGCTGCCATCCCCAGAAGTGGATCTTGCTGAGTGTGTCGCTGAACATCCGCGTTTTACACAATCGCTGCAATGAGTAATACACGCCCATGAAAATACCATTGCCCACAAAGGCAAAGATCACGGCGTTGGTGTGAATGGGGCGGTCACGACTGAACGTGAGCACCGGGACTCCCAGGTTCAATTGCGGAAACACCAATTCCAGTGCTATCCACAAACCCACGGTCATCCCAATGATCCCCCAGAATACAGTTGCCAGGGCGAACTGCTTTACAATCTTGTTGTCATAACTGACTTTAACGAGATCCATACACTACTTTTTAGGTTTATTGGTTGAATGTGATTTCTTCTGTGCAGATTCGTCATCGAAGAGCATGCGCACGCCGGGTGTGAAGTCATCCTCGTACTGCCCCTGTTTGACCGACCAAATGAACGCCAGCAGGAAACCTCCTGCTACCAATACGCTCGCGATGACCAGCAATACTATGACGCTCATATTCGGGTGCTAAATTGATTATATGCAAATCTTCCTAAGATGACTTACCGCACGAGAAAGGGTGATTTATGTCACCTTTTGGTGGGTGGGTCAGTGGGTGAGTGGGTGAGTGGGTGAGTGGGTGAGTGGGTGAGTGGGTGAGTATTGGGAGATGGGTATGAAGAGGAGGGAGTTAAGTAAGAG
>DAIMYJ010000034.1:0-5742 GCA_036734545.1 Chitinophagales bacterium | reverse complement strand
TTTTTTTTTCTTTTTTTCTTTTTGTTTTTTTGTTATGTTTTTGTTGTTTTTTTGTTTGGGTTTGGGGTGTGGGGTTTGTGGTGAGTGGTGAGTTTGTAGAAGAGTGTGGGTAGGCGGAAATTTCTATATAAGACCAGGGGGATACATCACTCCGTATGCATTCATTGATCCGGAAGACTTTTATAAATGATTGAACCTCAGCAGCACCTCCATTCCGGCAGGACTGTAAAAAAGGAAGCAACCATTTATAATATCCGCATTCCAACTACCGATCAATACACAACATTTATTCACCCACTCACCCACTCACCCATTCACCCTCCCTAAAGCTATCTGGAGCCCCTCCCCATCACCCAGCGGGCTGCCAGGGTGGTCATGCCGGTGGTGAAGGATACGATGGTGATGGTGCTCAGGGGCATGAGAATGGCTGCTACCACGGGCGACAGCAGGCCCTGCAGGGCGAAGTAAAGCCCAACGATATTGTAGATGATACTCAGAATGAAACTGCCGATGATGATGCGCTTCGCCGAGAATGCATAGCGGAACAGCGCAGGCAGGCCGGTGATCTGATGCACGTCCAGCACCACATCACTGGCCGGCGTGAAGTTGCTGCTGTGCGCAACGGCAATGCCCGTGTTGGCCTGCTGCAGGGCACCCGCGTCGTTCAGTCCGTCGCCCAGCATCATCACATGGTGATGGTGGCGTTGCAGGTCTTTGATGAACTTCAGTTTATCGTGCGGCGACTGTTGAAAGTGCATGTTTTCGGGACGGAAGTAGGCCGACAGGAACTCCCTGTCTGAATCATTATCCCCGCTGAGGAGATACAGGGTATACTTTCCCTGCAGCGCATGGATCATGTGCTCAAAACCTTCTCTGTATTTATTGGCGAAACGGAATCTGCCGCGCACCTCCCCGTTCAGGGAAACATAGGCCACTCCGTGTTCTTCCTGCAGTGCATCCGGCACCCCGACAAACACAGCGGAACCGATGCGCACATGTGTTCCGTCCACATACCCCTCTACCCCACTGCCACTGTGTTCCACAAAATCATCCACCGTATATAATGTGGTATTACCTAAATACCTTACGATCGCCTTGCTGTATGGATGCGTGGATTGTGCTGCCACTACGGCAACCTGATGTCGTTCTACCGTGCTCAGTGTTTCTCCGGTGTATTCGGTGGAGGTGGTATTAGACTGTGTGAGCGTTCCGGTTTTATCAAAAACGACAGCATCCGTTTTGATCATCTTCTCGATCACAAATGCGTTCTTCAGATAGATGCCGTACTTGCCAAAATAGCGGATGGCGTTACCGTTCGTGAACGTGGCGGATAACAACAATGCACAGGGACACGCCACGATCATCGGCGTGATCAGCGCATCGAGTCCGCGCTGCACATCCCCCTGCCACAACCAATAAGCGCAGGCTATGGCGGAGATGACCAGCACGATGAGTGCAAAATATCTGCCCAGTATCTGTACGAACGATTGCCGCTCGTCATCCTTGCGCGCCACATCGATATTGTTCCACAACTGTGTGAGGTAGCTCTGCGAAACTTCCTTCACCACCTTCAGTTCAAGCGCTGCACCCTTCTGACGGCCGCCGGCATACACGAGATCGCCGATGCGCTTTTCCACCGGCTCCGATTCACCGGTCACGAAACTGTAGTCGATCTGTCCTTTACCTTTTACCAAAAGTGCGTCTGCAGGAATGAGCTCCTGATTGCGCACAACGATGATATCACCGTTCTCCAGCGCAGATAGCGGCTTCTGCTTCTCTACACCTTCGTGTAACACGGATACCGACAGCGGAAAATAACTGCGATAATCGCGGTCAAAACTGATGGTCTTATAGGTGAGGTCCTGAAAATAGCGCCCCACCAGCATGAAGAACACGATACCGGTCATCGAATCGAAATAACCGGCGCCCTGCTCAAAGAAAACAGCATATAAACTGCGGAAGAAAGTGATGATGATAGCGAGTGCGATCGGCACATCAATATTCAAATATTTATTGCGCAGACTCTTCCAGCTCGACAGATAAAATTCATCTGCACAATAAAAGAATACAGGCAGGGCAAGTCCGAGCGAAATGTACCGGAACAAATTCTGCAACCCCGGATCGGTCACTTCACCGCCGGCCAGATACTCCGGAAACGCCAGCATCATCACATTGCCAAACGCAAATCCCGAAATGCCGATCTTGATCAGTCGCGAACGCTGCAAAGTGCGCTCCGGCTTGGTGTCCAGGTCGCTCATACTCAACAGCGGCTCATAGCCCACACTGTCGCACAGCGCGGCCACACGGCTCAGCGGTATCTCCTGTTCATTGTATACAATGCTGACTTCCTTCTTCGGAAAATCGACACGTGCACTGATAATGGCCGGATCAAGTTTATGCAGATGTTCGAGCAGCCAGATACAGGAGCTGCAATGCATGGCCGGGAGATAGAAGGTCACATGCGTCTGTTGCCCGTCGGTGAAACGCACGAATGCACGGCGCACTTCAGGATCATCGAGAACAGCATACTTGCGGGCATCGGTTGTGTTGCGGCGATTGACTCCCGGATGTGCGGTCATGTCGTAATACGCACACATATCATTATCCTGCAGGATCTCATACACAGTCTGGCAACCGAAGCAACAAAAATGTTTGTCCTCGATCACAAAATCTTCCTCCTTACATTGCTCTCCGCAATGGTAACAGGTGCTAACGGAAGTGGCGTGCTTGAATTCTGCCATAGGATCAGATACCGTGCAAAAGTAGACCACGGTATACCCTGTATGGAATGACTTACGTCACCAAAAGGCAAAAATCACGATTTCACAAAACGGAAGTACCAGGATGCCGACTGATGTCTTATCAGCGCGCTGTAAGTGCCTGAAGGCCAGGCAGCAATGTCCAATTGTCCAATACCAGCAGCTGTTTGCATCTCATACATTTTCGCACCCTGAACATTGTAAATGACCAAAACACTGCCGGCCGGGGCCACATAATTGATCACCTCCGCAGCAGGCACAGGATACATCTGGAAAACAGCAGGATCGTACTGTGCGATGGAAACGATATCATTATCGGTGATGGTCACCCGAATAGTCGGCACGGTCAAATTCGTATAGGCCGTGTCATCGCCGGTCAGGGTAATGGTGATGTAACCGAAATGCGCGCCTTCTACAATAAAGTCATCTGTGATGAACACATCCACCAACTTATCGATCAATGCAGAGTCTGACTTGAATTTCAGCTTCACCTCATCGCCCGGACCTTTACCCAGATCGAGGTTGAGGTCAGGCAGCAGACTCATGGTGATAGTGGCCGCTGGCGCACTGCCGAAGCGCACGGTGAACTGCAGGAGGCTATCCCCTTCCGTTCCCGCGAATCCGCTGGTATCAGAAAAAATGATCGATGGTAAAACATCATTGTCGGTAATAGCTACCGTGATCGGATCCAGCGCGAATGAGGCATATACAGCATCACTCGTTTCGATTTCGAAACTCACGGTGCCGGTGTGCGCACCTTCATATACATAATCATCATACACCTTGATATTGGCAATATGATCGTTCAAAGCGCTGGTATTGGGCGGAAACACCAGTGTCACCGGCACGCCTGGTTCCGAGATGCGCAGTTGATCATCAGGCTGCACATGTATGAATACAGTATCTGTCGGAACGGAATGCAGGGCGATGATCACGGGTAATTCTTCTGTCTCCCCTTCTGTCAGCGTAAGCACGGCGGGTGCAGAAAACATGATACCCGGTGCACTATCATTATCGATGATCGGAAATGTCACCGCAGGTATCACCCATCCGTCGTAATCCGGATCGGCACTGGAAACGCTGAAGGTAATGGTACCGGCATGTGCTCCTTCATAAATATAATCGTCAACTGCACGCACACCCGCGCCGTTGAAATTCAGTGCACTGGCATTGGGTGCATATACCACCGTTACGGCTTCACCGGGAATGCCGGTGATACGCATCTGATCGTCGGGGTCTATGGTGATGTAAACCGAGTCGGTTGGTTCCGAAGCAAGTGCGAACAACAGGTCTACACCCGGCAGCCCCTCTGCCAGCGTGGTATCTGCAGGGATGTTGGAGATGATGGCGGGCGGACTGTCATTGTCATTGATCGCCCAGGTAGCGTCAGGCAGTGTGAAAGCAGCATATACCGGATCGGCACTGGTAATGGTGAAGGTCACGGTGCCGGAATGCAGCCCTTCGAACAGCACATCATCCACAGCGCGCACTGCGGCATAATCCAGTGACAAACTGGAGGCATCCGGTGCAAACACCAGCGTTACCGGTTCGTCTGGTATGCCCGTGATGCGCAGTTGAGCGTCGGGGTCGATGGTGATATACACCGTATCAGTAGGTATGCTGGTAAGCGAAAAAGCCAGGTCTATGCCGGGCAGTCCCTCCTGCAGTATCGTATCCAGCGGTATGAGCGAATTAATGCCCGGAGGCAGGTCGTTGTCTTCGATCACATAGGACACGGCATCGATCACACCGCCATCGAACGCAGGATCATCGCTGAGCACGATGAACAGCAGGGTGCCGGTATGCCAGCCTTCATACTCTGTATCATTCCAGGGTTTCACTTTGATCTCCTGCGGATTGAGGGCTGCCGCATACGGCGTGAACAGCAGCGTATCCGGGATACCGAAACCGCCGGCCACATTCAGTTCTGTGCCGGGCATGGCGATGACATAGACGGTATCCTCAGGAATGGAGGTCAACGCTATGGTAAGGGAGGAGAATACGGCGGGAAATGACTCCTTCAGTGTATCGGCCGAGAACGTTACCGCGAAGGTTGGATCTGTAGGCATAGGCCTGGCCGATCTGTCGGCTTCGCATCCGCGCGGTCCTGCAAACAGGATGAACGGCAGCAGCATGAGCAGCAGGAAGAACAGCAATAATCGCCAGTCTATATGAACCTGAGGTTTCCACGGTCGCATGGGAAGAGGAGTATGCAGCGAAGGTATGGTCATGGCGCAGAGCGGACAATGGGTTTTGAGCAAAGTTCACTGTTTTTACCGTGAAATGGCAGTTTGAGTGTATAAAAGCATATGACTGTGGATCTTCGGAACGTTTTTTGCTTCAGCATTTCCTCACAATTCACCTATTTTTACGACATGATCCAGGCATTGCGATTTTTCACGATTACGGGCTTGTTCCTGTGCACGATCACCCTTTCTGCGCAAACCCAGCCCATTGAGCCGGAGGAGCAGGATAAGAGCGCTACCGAAAAAAGTGACGACAAACCGGCGGCCAGCTGGAAGGACCGCTTCGTGGTGGGAGGTAACGTGGGTGCGCAATTCGGACAGCAGACCTATATCGAAATGTCACCTATCATCGGTTACAGGATCACCGAAATGTTCACTGCCGGAGTGGGACTCACCTATCAGTATTTCAAGGTGAACTACAACTCACCGGCCATCATCGACGATTATAAGGCAACCGTTATCGGGCCGCGCGCCTTTCTGCAGCATGACCTGATCTACAATTTTTTCGCACACACCGAATTTGAACATACCTGGGTGAAGTTCACCTATGAAGATGCCGCTATCGGCGAAGCCACCATCGATGCCTCTGCATTTTTTATCGGCGGCGGCTATAATTATATGATCGGTGATGACGCACGCTTCCAGATCATGGTTTTATATGATCTGCTCAATGGCATCAATTCCATTTATTACAGCCCCTGGGTGGTGCGCATGGGATTCAATGTGGGACTTTGATG
>DAIMYJ010000033.1:19756-29695 GCA_036734545.1 Chitinophagales bacterium | reverse complement strand
TTCTCAGTTATATCTTATTTTTTTTTTGTATTTTTTTAATATTTTATTATTTTAATACTTTTAGTCTTTAATATATTCTCATTTTTCCACTGACCCACTCACCCAAGCACACAATCACCCCTTAATAACACCCAAATTCTTCCCCACCTTAATGAAAGCAGCGATCGCCTTATCCAGGTGATGCTGATCATGCGCGGCGGAGATCTGAACGCGGATGCGTGCCTGGCCTTTGGGAACAACAGGGTAGTAGAAGCCGATCACATAAATGCCTTCGTCCAGCAGCTGTGCAGCCATATTCTGACTCAGCACGGCATCGTACAGCATGATGGGTACTATGGGATGTTCTCCCGGTTTGATATCAAAGCCGGCTTCTGTCATTTTGGTGCGGAAATATTTAGTGTTGGCCTCAAGCTTATCCCGCAACTCCGTAGTCTCGCTTAACAGATCGAGCACCGCAATGGATGCACCTGTGATGCTAGGCGCTAAGGTGTTGGAGAATAAATACGGACGGGAGCGCTGACGTAAAATTTCAATGATCTCTTTTTTACCGGAAGTGAAACCGCCACTCGCACCACCAAGTGCTTTGCCCAGGGTGCCGGTGATGATATCGATCTTGCCCATCACACCGCGATATTCATGCGTGCCTCTGCCGGTCTTGCCTAAAAAGCCGGAAGCATGACACTCATCGATCATGATCATGGCCTGATATTTTTCTGCCAGCTCAACGATCTTGTCGAGCTGTGCGATGGTGCCATCCATACTGAAAGCGCCATCCGTTACGATGATGCGGCTGCGCTGTGCCTGTGCGGCCTGCAGCTGCACTTCCAGATCAGCCATGTCGTTGTGGTTGTAGCGGTAGCGCACAGCTTTGCATAAACGCACGCCGTCGATGATGGACGCGTGATTCAATGCATCGGAAATAATGGCATCCTCTTCACCGAACAACGGTTCGAACACACCGCCGTTCGCATCAAAGGCGGCGGCATATAAAATCGTGTCTTCCGTTCCGAGGAATTCGGAGATCTTGCGCTCCAGTGTTTTATGTATATCCTGCGTGCCGCAAATGAAACGCACACTGCTCATACCATATCCGTGACTGTCGATAGCTTTCTTGGCCGCTTCGATCACCTTCGGATGCGAGCTCAATCCCAGGTAGTTGTTCGCGCAGAAATTGATCACCTCGCTCCCGTCGGCCAAACGGATGTCGGCACCCTGTGGGGAGGTGATGATGCGTTCGTTCTTATATAAACCGGATTCCCGGATATCCCGGATCTCATTCTGCAAACGTTCCTGAATGGTATACATACAATGATTTTGGTGTGAAATTACGGCAAAACCGCAAGCCCTTAAAGCAGGCCGGCGCTATGGACTCAATGCTGCAATATCCGGTTGCGGGCCATCTGCACCTTGAGGTCCTGGCCAAGATCATCGAAGCGGTCGCCGCCGATCACCCATAACTGTGGCAGCAACACACGCGGATACAGCTCGCCGTCACGGTCGCTGATGAACCCGGCCGACATGTTCAGTGTAATGCCTTCTCCCACCGAAAAATAATTTTTGGCCGTAATGTATCCTTCTGCCGTCGGCTCGCCGATGAGCAGGGTGTTGTTGCGCTTCCGGAACGCCACCCCGCAGGCCTGTCCCGAACTCATCGTCACGGGTCCTACCAATACCATCACCGCCAACTTTTCCTCCGGCTTGCAGGTGGTGGCAATATGTGTGATGTTCGTGCGGTCACCGCCGGCATTGGCCGCATACAGGTTGCCCTTGCGGAGTATCCAGGAGAAATGCACACTGCTGTCGGGATAGGTCGAATGTAATACGGTCGCATCGCCCAGCAACGGATACAGGCCGGCCAGCATCGGATACATGTTGCCGCCGCCGTTCAGCCGCAGGTCTACAATGCAGCCCTTCAGCCGCTTATCCATCATGGCACAGAGACGATCCTGTATGTCCCTGCCCACCGTATTCACATCATCACCCCAAATAAAGAGCGTAGGGATGCGGATATAACCCACACCATCGGGAAAAACGGTATCCCATACCATACCCCGCACAGCCTGCTGCTGCTGTAACAGGGGTTGTATCTTTTCGTATTCTGCCTGGCTTGAAGCATGATAATAGCCATAGGTCTTTCCATCGACCTCCAGGGTGCTGTGCACATCGTCCAGCGCCGCAAATACCTGCACCACCGCCTCTATAGAATCTTCCCGTTGGGTGGCGGAACGCAATGCCGACCGATAAACGTCGCCGATCGCAGTCCAGTCGGCACCGGTGCTATAGGCATTGTGCTGCCGAATGACAGTATAGATGCTGTCGGCGGGAAACGCCTGTGCATGCAGATGCCCTGTGCACAGAAACGCTTGGTATGCCAGCATCAGTGAAACCTTACGAAAATACCTGCTAATGTGCATGGAGCGGTATATTTACAGTGTATTGACCTAAACCCGGCCTATGCGAAAATATCTGTTTTTTACGGCATGTGTATTATTTCTGCAATCCCTGATCGCGCAGGTGAATATCAGCGGTGTGATCAATACCTATACCGCAGTGGATTCCGTGAATGCCTGCGCCAATCTGGTGTATACACCATCCACCGCTGGGTTTAGCGTGGGCGACCGCGTGCTGCTAATACAGATGAAGGGCGCAGAGGTGAACCTGACCAATTCACCCAGTTTCGGTAATATCAACAACTATAACAACGCCGGGAATTATGAGATGGCTACCATCAGCACCCTCACCGGCACTACAGTTTCCTTTGTCAACGGCATCCTGCGCGAATACACCGCAGGCGCAGCACTGCAACTGGTGCGCGTGCCGGTATATGCGAATGCAAATATCACGGCCACACTCACCGCGGCCGACTGGAATGGCACCACTGGCGGCATATTAGCCCTCGAGGCCGATGTGCTCAGCTTCGCGGCGGATATCGATGTGAGCGGAAAAGGTTTCAGAGGCGGCAACGCCGGTAATTATCCCTCCAGCTGCCCTACCGGCACGGGTACATCTTTATATTTTTCTGACACCCTTAGCGGAAAAGGCGGTGCCAAAGGTGAAGGTATCGTTCAACTGACCTCAGCCTACCTGGCCTGTCGCGGAAAAGCGGCGAACGGCGGCGGTGGCGGCAACGACCATAATGCCGGTGCAGGCGGCGGTGCTAACGGCACTGCGGGTGGTATCGGCGGCGAAAATGATGAGTCGCTGTTCTCCTGTCCGGGCAGTGAAGGATTCGCAGCCATCGCACTCGATGTATCAATGGTCGCAGATAAATTATTTCTCGGTGGCGGCGGCGGCGCAGGTCACGGCAACAACAATAATGGAACCGATGGCGGTGATGGCGGCGGACTTGTGCTGCTCATCGCCGATCAGATCATTGGCAACGGATATCAGATCATCAGCAACGGCGTTACCGTAACAGGTCTTGCCTGGGGCGATGGTGCAGGCGGCGGTGGCGCGGGCGGAACGGTGGCTATCGTGTCGCCGGCAGTGACCGCGCTGACGATCACGGCTACCGGTGGAAAGGGCGGTGATGTGGGTGCCAACCAATGCACGGGCCCCGGTGGCGGCGGTGCAGGCGGCGTGCTGAAACACAGCGGCGCAACCCTGTGGCCAGGCGTTACGGTAAATCTTGCCGGTGGAACCTTTGGTACTAATGCAACGATTACCAGCGATTGCTTCGGCGAAAATAACGGTGCGGCAGCGGGCAGCACAGGTGTGGTCATCACCAACATGCAAACTGCAGAAGCCACAGTGCCGTATGCAGCAGATTTTGCCGAGGCCGGCGAAGATGCGGTTGTATGTATCGGTGGGTCTGCACTGCTGAATGCAAGCGGCGGTGTTACTTATGTGTGGTCACCCGCTACCTGGCTGTCAGATCCTTTTTCTCCCTCCCCAACTTCTACACCGCTCGATGATATCACGTATACCGTTACCGTGACGAATGCGAATGGGTGTACGGATACCGACAACATCACGGTGACCGTTGCTCCGCCGGTGGATGCGAATGCAGGTGCGGATGTGAATGTGTGCAGCGGCGAAACGGTAAGTTTGTCGGCAAGCGGTGGCGTGAGTTACAGCTGGAGTCCGGCTATTTTTCTCGATGCCACCGATGTGCCGGATCCGAATGCGACACCGCTCGTGGATATTACCTACACCGTTACGGTGACCGATGCGAACGGATGCGTGGGAACAGATGCGGTGTTCATCAACGTGAACAGCACGAATTTTCTGAGCACCGATGCAGTTGTTGAAGTGTGCGGCGGCGGCAGTATTACATTAAATGCATCCGGTGCAACAGCATACGCATGGAGTCCCGCTACTTATCTTGATGACGCAACAATTGCATCACCGGTGTGCACGCCGCCGGATGATATCACCTACATCATTACAGGCACCAGCGCTGCAGGTTGCACAGATATAGACACGGTGGTGGTAGATGTTATTCCGGCTGCGTTTCTCAATGCCGGTGCAGATGTTGAAACATGTGCAGGCGCCGCTGTAACACTTAACGCAACCGGTGGCGTGTTCTATAATTGGAGTCCTGCTACGTATCTCGATGATGCAACATCATCCTCGCCGGTGTGCACGCCGCTGGATGATATCATGTATATAATTACAGCAACAACGGCTGACGGATGCACGGATACGGATACCCTTTTTGTAAATGTGTTGCCATCAGATTTTGCAACGACAGATCCGCTGTTCACAGTGTGTGCCGGTGCAACGCTCACATTGAATGCAGCAGGTGGTGTCGCGTATGCCTGGAGCCCTGCTACTTATCTCGATGATCCTGCTTCTGCTTCACCGGAGTGCACGCCATTGTCGGATATCACGTATTTCGTGAGCGTGACCAATGCCGATGGTTGTACTGATGTCGATACCGTACAGGTATTCACCACACCCGCGCCGGTGATCGTTGCCGGTCCGGATACAACGGTGTGTTTCGGCGGACAAATAAAACTCTGGTGCACAGAAGGAGAAGAATATTTATGGTTGCCCGACACTTTTCTCGATTATAATACGATCGCAGGTCCCACGAGCAGTCCTACAGAAAGTGTATCCTATGTCGTGTATGTGACCGATGCATCCGGTTGTGTGGGAACAGACACCGTTGATATCATCGTGAATGCGGTTCCTGATATTACCGCTTCTCCTGATGTGGTGATCTGTCGCGGCGATACCGTTACGCTTTCGGCATCCGGCGGTGTGGAATATATCTGGTTCCCCGATCCGCTCATCCCGTGCATCGATTGTTCTTCCATCGATGTGTCGCCCACGGAAACCACCACCTATCTGGTGCAGGGCTACGACGCCAACGGCTGCGGCGCCACCGATGAAGTTACCGTAACGGTGGAAATTTGTAACGCTGTGAATGACCTGAACACTGCGATGTTTAAAATATATCCCAATCCGTCGACAGGAAAATTCATCATCACCCTGCCCGACGGATGGGCCGATGCGCAAGTGCAATTGTTCAATCTCCTCGGTGAAGAAGTGGCATTTTCCGCATCCTATACCGGCAACACGATCGGCGTGGAGATGCAACACGCAGTGAATGGTAATGTGCTGGTGCAAATACGCCGTGGAGATATTGTGCTGACGCAAATGATCAGCGTGTTGGCGAAATGACCGCTCGCGCATCCACGGGATAGAAATGAAAGATAAACCCTGCTCCTAAGAAGAAAGTTAAAGACCTAACCAAAGAAATAATGAAAATATTTACAAGTGTTTTACTCCTGTTTGTATCCGTAATTACTTTCGGACAATCACCGCTCGCTGACAAGATACGGCAATTGGAAAATGCTGGTGAGCAACCGACGTACTTTGCACCCTGCATAGCCACCGGGACAAACATAGCTGCGCATGATGCCTATGCTGAAGAGCGTCTGTATTTTACGGTAGATCCGGCGCAACTGCAGGCGATGATCAACGCACGCGCACCGTTCGTGGAATTGACCATGCCCGGGTTGTATGATACGTATACATTGCAGCTGTTCCCGTCATCCATATTTGCGGATGGATTTCAACTCACCGGTCCGAATGGAGTGTTGCCCTATGACCCATATGCCACTTCCGTAGCATATCGCGGTATCATCAAAGGTGATGACGCATCGCTGGTAGCGGTGAGTGTGTTTGCCGATCATATCGAAGGCGTGATCTCTTCGCCAGAAAAAGGTAATGTGGTGTTCGCGCCGGTAAAAGATGCAGGCATACATGTTTTATATGACGACCGTTCGTTATTGCTCAACAATCCGATCGAATGTGCAGCACAGGATCCGGAGCAGATGGAATGGAAACGCTCTGAAACAGAAGCGAAGGGTGGAGCACTGGATCCCTGTGTGAAAGTTTATATTGAGGCTGACTATGAGATGTTCGAAGATGAAGGCGGCGCCACACAGGCAGCAGATTATATCGTGAGTTTCTTCAATGTGGTGTCCACCCTGTATTTCAATGAATCCATCACCACGGTGATCTCCGAAATATTTGTGTGGAATGAACCCGATCCGTATCCGACGGGCAGTTCATTTGATGCACTGGATTATTTCACAGACTATCGTGATGACTTTAATGGCGACCTCGCCCATTTGGTCACTTTTGATGATGAGAATTTAGGCGGCGTGGCCTGGGTGGATGTGTTGTGTGTATCGTCATACAGTTATGCTTACAGCAATATCTATAATTACTTCTCCGATTTTCCGGTGTACAGCTGGACGGTAGAAGTATTTACACATGAGATGGGCCACAATCTCGGCTCTCCGCACACGCAGAATTGCGACTGGCCGGGCGGCGCCATTGATAATTGCTGGACCACGGAAGGCGGCTGTCCTCCCGGTCCCGCGCCGGTCGATGGCGGTACCATCATGAGCTATTGTCACCTCACCGGCTACGGCATCAATTTCGCCAACGGCTTCGGCCCGCTGCCGGGTGATCTGATCCGCGATGAAGTGACCGCTGCCGCCTGTCTGGGCGCCTGTGATCTGCCACCGATAAACGACTGGCCGTGCGCGGCAACTGAAATTCCGGTGAATGAAAGTTGTGTGCTCGTGTCGGGCAGCAACGTAGGCGCCATCAATTCCGTAGTGCCGACTGTTACCTGCGATGGTTTAAGCGAAGGCGATGTGTGGTTCACGCTTACCGTAGGTCCTGAAGGATATGTGATCATTGAAACCGATGACGGCGATGTGATCGATGACATGGGCATGCGCTTATATTACGGCACCTGCACTGATCTCGGCAATATTCCCGGCGGCTGTGTACCTGACGGTTCCACTTATGGTCCGCTCATGCCCGGCTTTGTGTTGGAAGCGCCTCCGGGCACCGACATTTTTATTCGCCTGTGGGAAGTGAACAACGATGCCTTCGGTGATTTTTCCATTTGTGCTTACACCGAATGCGTAGCATCTGAAGTGCCGGCAGGCTTGATCGCTGCAGATACCATCTTGTGTGCCGGAGAAAGCACCACCCTCACCCTCGACGGCGGTGCATTGGGTTCAATGGCTAACTGGAATTGGTATACTGATGACTGTGCAGGTACTCTGGTATCTACAGACAATACACTGTCTGTGACACCTGCCGCAACCACCACTTATTACCTCAACGCCACCGGAGTATGTGATACCACAGACTGTGTGTCGCTCACCGTGGAAGTGGCGCCGGTACCCGCCACTCCCGAGATCGTGATCGGCGATTGTTCACTGGAAACCGAATGGGTCGACGGCGCTGTATACACCTGGTATTTTGAAGGAGAGTTGATCGAAGATGAGACAGGAAATGTATTGTTATTCGATACACCGGGAGAATATACGGTCACCATCACAACATATGGCGGTTGCTCGGCAACATCCGAGGCGGTCTTGGCAGATTGTGAACAGACCTCCATTGAAGCGTTTAACACCTCTGCAGTACAATTGCTCACGAATCCGGCCGACG
Organism: Chitinophagales bacterium; assembly: GCA_036734545.1. Taxonomy (GTDB): domain Bacteria; phylum Bacteroidota; class Bacteroidia; order Chitinophagales; family BACL12; genus UBA7236. Next base: position 21,766 of record DAIMYJ010000033.1, on the reverse strand, counting down.
GCATGCTGAGCATGATGGCAACGGATCATACCGGAGAGATACATGTACAATTGTACACGATCACCGGGCAGCTGGCACAAGAATGGCCGGGCACCATGATACAAGCAGGAGAAGTGATCCAATTACCGTTGCAGGTGGCTGCAGGATTGTATCATCTGCACATTACCGGCAAGCAACTGTTGCAGGAAGAAATGGTGGTCATCAAATGACCGCGCACATCACTTGTCGTTATTGAAAGGCCAGAGATCCACCTTTTTACGGATCTTCTTTTCGAAGCGGATGTTGAAGGCCCAGTCGTTGCCAAATAAAAAGTGGCCGTTGCCGAAGTGTACGATATAGGGTTCATCCTGCACCTGATAATAATCACCGCCTTTGGCGTTCAGGGTGTACTTGATGAACGGGAAGGGATGAATACTGAGTTCCTCTTCGCGACTGAAATATTGTATGCGCACTTTTTTATCATAAGCGGCGCAGTAATATTTTCCATGATAGCGATTAAAGTTGACCGGCGTTTCGGTGTCGATACGCGTGTATACGCGATTGGTCGTGAAATAGGTGCCTTCTGCCCATACGAGGTCATGCGGTTTGCCGCCGGCATATTGTACCACCACGCTGTGTCCGGTAGAATCCATAAAGGCCTGACCGGTGCCGGCAGCGCCGATATACATTAATGGATATGCGGTGGTATCTCCTTCGGAGATACGGGCTATATAGAGTTTGTCTTTTTGGCTGTAGATATAGCGGATCAGGTTGTTCTCCGCCGCATAGCCGCCGATCACCTCATCGCGCACTTTTTCGGGTAAGGCCGGCTGCACGAAGGGATGTATCTCACGGAAGTGGAACAGCGTATTGGAGATATTATCGGCCATGGTGAACGGCGAGGTGAGATAGGAATTCATGCAGATGATGATGGCCACCTTATCATCCGGAAAACGGCGATACTGTGTGAGGTACTCGCCCCATCCGCCGCTATGCTCCTGCACCGGTTTGTTGCGATAGGTCTTCAGTAACATACCTCCGCCGTACTGCACCTCCGTGCCGTCGTTCAGCGTGCCGGAACGTAACATATTCGAGGTCAGCTTTGGCGAACCTTTGCCGAGTTTGTTCGCATAAAAGTTATTGTCCCAGATCACCATGTCTTCCACACTCGATATCACACCTACAGCACCGATGGCGTTCAGATAACTGTCGGCGCGCTTTGCCTTGGTCTCCTTGTAGTTGATCTCGTAATGCGTGGTGCCGTCGCGCAGGGTTTTGTTTTTACCTTCTTCCACGTATGTGTTGCGCATGCCCAGCGGCGTGAAAATATGATCCTGCAGGTACTGCGCGTACGTTTTTCCGGAAATACGCTCAATGATCACTGCCAACAGCATGTAATTGGTGTTGCTGTAACTGAAATAAGTACCGGGCGGTGTGTTAAGTTCGGGATATTCCTTCACCCATTCCAGCATGCCTTTGAGCGTGCTGTGTTTGTCTTTCAGTCGGCCCAGCAAAATAGCCACCTCCAGATGATCACGCAATCCGGAAGTGTGGTGAATGAGTTGATCTATGGTGACCGCCGTGGGATATTCGGGAAATTCGGGAATGTATTTGCGCACGGGATCCTGCAGCGATAGTTTGCCTTCTTCTTCCAGTAAATAGATCGCCGCCGCAGTAAATTGCTTGGTCACCGAACCGATATTGAATTGCGTGCTCAGCGACATCTTCACGTCGTCTTTCACGGAGGCTTTGCCGCGCAGGCCTGTATAAACGATCTGACCGTCTTTAACGATGCACATCGCATAGCCGGGCATGCGTGTGCTGAAATATTGCAGCTCTAATACGGAGTCAACGGATTTGGCATCGAATTTCCAACTGCTTTGTGCCGATACCTGCATGCTCAACAGCAGGCACAAACACCACAGGAAACGTACACCCTTGTTCAACGGGGATAAAGCTTTCATCTGCTCAAAAATACCACTGTTAGCCGAAAAAAGCAGGAAAAGAAGCGATCACATGAGAATCTCAAAT
>DAIMYJ010000033.1:15951-19656 GCA_036734545.1 Chitinophagales bacterium | reverse complement strand
CCACTCACCACTCACCACTCACCAATATCACTTCACGAGCTTGATCTTCGTACCCGACTTTAGCGTTTCATTCTGCGACATGCCGTTCAACTCGCGGATCTTGTCGATGGAGTTCTCGGGATATTGCTGTGAAATGCTCCAGAGGGTGTCACCGGGCTTAACGGTATAGTAGATCACCTGCGGGTCGACAACGGCGGCGGTAGTAGCCGTGGAGGCCGGGCTGATCAGGGTGATGTCGGTCAGTTTTTGCTTCTGCGACAGCGACATATCATTGATCTGTGCATACTGGCTCTGATATTTTGCCGGCACGGTGATCTTCAGATTTTGTCCGGGGTGGATCTGGGTGCTCGACAGCTTGTTCCACTTCTTGAGGTCGGTAACGGTGCAGTCGAACCAGTCGGAGATATACCCCAGGTTATCACCTTTTTTCACCGTGTAGGTAACGGTCACCGGTGCATCCGGATCGGCCAGGGTGGTATCAGGCTGCATGGTGTTGATAGGTGTGGCTGTAGACCCGGTGGTGTTGGCAGCAACCTCGGTATTGGTAGCCGGGGTGGTCGTTTTGGCCGGCGTCTTGGCGGCATTTACCGCAGCTACATTGGCGGCGAGTTCCTGCTTCACGGCAGTTTCCTTCTTTTCCAGTGAGGCGTAGAGGGAATCCTTGTTGGCATAGAAGTTGGCCACAGCTTTTTGCGGCAATATCAGCGGATACGGCACCGGTGCGCCGGGAATGGTCTTCGTTTTCAGGGCAGGGTTATGCAGGGCGATCTCCTCAGCAGGAATGCCTACGAAGGGTGCCAGCTGATCGATGGTCATCTTTTTGGTGATCATCAGGGTGTCGGTCATGGAATAGTCGTAACCGAATTTCGCGGGGCGGATATTGTGCTCCTTGTGGTATTCAAAAGCATAGGTGGCCGCAATGAAAATGGGCACATAAGCCTTGGTTTCCTTGGGCAGGTATTTTTCGATGTCCCAGAAGTCCTTATCACCGCCGCCGGCTTTACGCAACGCCTTGTTCACGTTGCCCGGTCCGCAGTTATAGGCAGCGATGGCCAGCAGCCAGTCGCCATAGATCTTGTAGAGGTCCTGCAGATAAGCACATCCGGCCACGGTAGCGAGGCGCGGGTCGCGGCGCTCATCCACATAGCTGTCGATGCGCAGGCCTTTCAGCTTGCCGGTGCCGAGCATGAACTGCCAGAGACCGGTGGCGCCGGCCTTGGAAACGGCGTGGGTGTTCAGGGCAGATTCGATCACGGGGAGGTATTTCAGCTCCATGGGCATGCCCTTGCGGTCGAGTTCGGCTTCGAACAGCGGGAAGTAGATCTGGCTCAGCGCCAGCATATTGCTCATCTGAGTGCGACGCCTGAGGGTGTACAGGTCGATGAAGGCCTGCACCTGCTTGTTGTAGGTGTAGTTGATGGGGGAGTTGATCAGGCTGATGCGCTCGGCGATCACCTCCGGACTGAAACGCGGGGTGTCTGTAGCGGCATAGCCGTACATATCATATTCAGGCTCATAGAAAGCCCAGGCAGGATTGCTGTCGTAAAAGGCCTCCAGGAGGCTGTCCAGGTGGTTTACACTCGCGTCGGAGGATGCGAGCGGTGTAGAATTAGAGACCTGTGCTTCCGCCACACCCCACAGCAGAAGGCAGCATACGGTAATTCTCAAAAAGTGCATTGGTTGTTTTTTTCCCTTGTTTTCGACTAGTTAGGCTGATGTTCCAGGGTTATAAAACTATAAAAATAGCGTTTTATTGCCTTCACAGGCAGCAAAATGCTTTTCCACAGGGAAATTTTAATAAAGTTTTAAAAGTTCCGATGTCACAGAAAGCAGCAGGTCTTCGGCATGCAGATCACCCATTAACTGGGCGCCGAAGGGCATTCCGTTGCTATGTCTAAATAAAGGGACAGAGATGGCGGGGTATCCGGTGATGTTGGCCTGTACCGTAAAGATATCGGCGAGGTACATCTCGATCGGGTCGGTGGTTTTCTCACCCAGCTTGAAGGCTGTGGTAGGGGTTGTGGGGAGCAGGATGAGGTCGTAATTGGCCAGGGTGGCAGCGGTATCATCGCGTATGATGCGGCGAACCTTTTGAGCGCGGGTGTAATAGGCGTCGTAATAACCGGAGCTCAGCACGAAGGTGCCCAGCAGGATGCGGCGCTGCACTTCCTTGCCGAATCCTTTGGAGCGGCTTCGGCGGATGACGGCCTCCAGGTCTTCCGCTTCCATGTCACGAAACCCATAGTGAATGCCGGAAAAACGGCTGAGGTTGGAGCTGGCTTCGGCGGTAGTGAGCACATAGTACGTGGGCACCAGGTAATCCAGGTATTTCAGGTCGTTGGCCTCCACCACATGCCCTTCGGCACGCAGTCTGTCGATCAGGCCATACATGGCAGCGCTGATCTCGGGGTCTATCTTCGGGTTGTCCAGCGTTTGGGGGTAGTAGGCGATGCGGAGCTTCTTGCCGCTTCCTTCCATTTTAGCATAGGGCTGCACCGGATGGTGGGAAGAGGTGGAATCCTTTGGGTCGCCGCCGGCCATACATTCCATCATCAGGGCCATGTCCTCGGCGGTATTGGTGATCGGTCCGATCTGGTCGAAAGAGGAGGCAAAGGCGATGAGTCCGTAGCGGGAAAGCCTGCCATACGTGGGTTTCAGCCCGATGGTGCCGGTAAAGGACGCGGGTTGGCGGATGGAACCCCCGGTCTCAGAACCCAGGGTGGCCATACACAGACCTGCCTGCACAGCCACGGCCGATCCGCCGGAACTGCCGCCGGAAACGCGGGTGTTGTCCAGATCGTTCAGCACGGGCCCGAAGGCGCTGTTCTCGTTGCTCGAGCCCATGGCGAATTCGTCGCAGTTGCAGCGCCCCAGCATAATGGCGTCGGCTCGCTCCAGGCGTTCGATGACGGTGGCGTCGTAAAGTGATTCGAAGTCGTCGAGGATCTTGCTGGAAGCGGTCAGGCGCTTGCCTTTCATGGCGATCACATCCTTCACGCCCACCACCATGCCGAACAGTCGGCCCAGCGGCTTGCCGGAGCGGATGCGGGCATCGATCTCGTCGGCGCGATGCAGGGCATCGTGCTCAAAAATTTCCAAAAAGGCGTTGAGATGCTGTTTTTCGCGGTTCACGTGCAGGTAGTGTTCCACGATCTGGCGCACGGTGATGTCACCGGCACGCAGGGCGGCCTGTACGGCGTTCAGGCCTGAACGCAGCAATGAATCCGTTACTACTGACATCCGGAGGAAAGGAGATTACTTCTCTTCAGATTTCTTGGGTTCTTCATTCATGCCATCGCGTATCTCGCGGCTCACGTTGTTCTTGGCATCGTTGAATTCCCGGATCCCCTTACCTATACCCCGCATCAGTTCGGGGATCTTCTTTCCACCGAAGAGCAACAGGATAGCCAATATGATGATCACCCATTCCATTCCGCTTGGCATTGAAAGCAATAATACACTGCTCATCTATTCAGAATTAAGACTACAAAGGTAGCAATAAATCAACCAATTCGGCATCCCATACCAAATGACCTGCTGCACCGGCATCCGCAGCCTCCCGCCGGCGCGCTCATATCCGCCACCGCGTCCGTCCAGGGCCAAAACCGCCGACATCAGCCTGAAACGAAAATGGCGCCCCTACGGGGCTTGGCGATATTGCGCTGCGCAGCGTTTTTTTCTACGGTAATGGCGCCCCTACGGGGC
>DAIMYJ010000033.1:9293-15851 GCA_036734545.1 Chitinophagales bacterium | reverse complement strand
CGCAGCCCGCTACGGCATCTGCAGCCTCCCATAAATGCCCCCAACACCCCAAATCCACTCACCCACTCACCCACTGACCCACTCACCACTCACCCCTTGCACATCTCCGGCCAATGCCCTATCTTTGCATCACTCGGAAGAGGGGACACCAAAAAGTCCCCTCTTTTGTTTCTGTAGACATGGGTAACCGCGAGCAGATAGAACAATGGCTGGGGCCTAAACTGGAAGAACTGGGATGTTTCCTGGTGGATATCCGCATCAATCCCTCGTCATCCAAGTTTGAGGTGTATATCGATACCCCTACGGGCGTCACCATTGAACAGTGTGAAAAGGTGAGCCGCTTTCTGAACTTCCAGATGGAGAACGATCCGACATTCCCGGAGCGGTATACACTGGATGTGAGCAGTCCGGGAATGGATAATCCGTTCCGCGTGCAGCAGCAGTTCGATAAGAATATCGGGAAGCATGTGGAGGTACTGTTGCTCTCGGGCGTGAAAAAGGAAGGGATATTGAAAAAGGCAGACGGTAAGATCCTGCATCTCGAAGTACACCATCCACCCAAAAAAAAGGGCATGGCGCCGGACATCGATCTGGAGACCTTCGATTTCGCAGAGATCAAACACGTGAAGAAAAAAATCAATTTCTAATCATAAACACCAACACCCCGGAAGCAGCGATGCACCGGAACAAAACATCGAGCTATGAACAGCGTAGAATTAGTTGAATCCTTTTCGGAGTTTAAAGACGTCAAGAATATTGACCGTCCTACACTGATGAAAGTGCTGGAAGATATTTTCCGCACCCTGCTCCGCAAGAAGTATGAAAGCGATGAGAATTTCGACATCATCGTGAACACAGAAAAGGGCGACCTCGAGATCTGGCACCGCCGCGAGATCGTGGAAGATGGCATGGTGGAAAATCCTGTCACCCAGATCAGCCTCACCGATGCACTGAACATCGAGCCCGACTTCTCGGTAGGTGAAGAAACATATGAAGAAGTAAGCATCGAAAGCTTCGGCCGTCGCGCTATCCTGGCGGCCCGTCAGGCGCTGGTGCAGCGTATCATGGAGCTGGAGAAGGACGAGGTATATAAGAAATATAAAGACCGCGAAGGTGAGATCATCACCGGTGAAGTATATCAGGTGTGGAAGAAAGAGATCCTGCTGCTCGACGACGACGGCAATGAACTGATCCTCCCGAAAGGAGAACTCATTCACTCCGATAATTACAAAAAAGGTGATGCCATCCGCGGTGTGGTGAAGAAAGTGGATTTCCGCAACAACAATCCCGTGGTGATCGTATCGCGCACCGATCCGAAATTCCTCGAGAAATTGCTGGAGCAGGAAGTACCTGAGGTGTTCGACGGACTCATCGTTATCCGTCGCATCGTACGCGCACCCGGTGAGCGTGCCAAGGTGGCTGTGGAGTCATACGACGACCGCATCGATCCGGTGGGCGCCTGCGTGGGTATGAAAGGTTCACGTATCCATGGCATCGTTCGCGAATTGCGCAACGAGAATATCGATATCATTAATTTCACCAACAATAACCAGCTGCTCATTCAACGCGCACTGAGTCCGGCCAAGATCACCTCGATCGAACTGGACGCCGAACGCAAGAAAGCAGCCGTTTATCTGGCGCAGGATCAGGTGTCGCTCGCTATCGGTAAAGGCGGTCTGAACATCAAACTGGCCTGTCAGCTGACCGGTTACGACATCGACGTATTCCGCGATACGGAAGAAGAGGATGTAGATATCGATCTGGATGAATTTGCCGATGAGATCGATGAGTGGATCATCGATGAGCTCAAGGCGATCGGTTGCGACACCGCCAAGAGCGTCCTGGAGTTGAGTGTGGATGAACTGGTCCGCCGCACCGACCTCGAAGAAGAGACCATTAAAGAAATTGTCAGAATATTAAAAGCTGAGTTCGACGAGGATTGATACTGCGGCGCACACCGAAAGCGTCGGCCGTTAGTTCTATCTTTGTAACTCAACCACTGCATGTCAGAAGAAAAATCCATAAGATTAGCGAAAGCTGCGAGCGAGTTCAACGTTTCCCTTGCCCATATCGTTGACCTGCTGAAGACCAAAGGGTTTTCGGTAGAGGCGAAGCCTACCTCCAAGATCACGGAGGAGATGCACAACATCCTGCTGAAAGAATTCGGCAAGGATAAAGACCTGAAAGGCAAGGCCGATCAGTTGAACATCGGTATCGGCCGTAAACTGGAGAAGGAGAAGCTGGAGAAGGAAGAGGCCGAGGCTGCTGCCAAGACCGAACCGGAACCGGTGGTGGAAGAAAAGCCCGTGGTGAAGAAAGCGGCCGAGAAAAAGGTCGAAGAAGAAGCCCCTGTTGCCGAACCGGAAGCCGAGCCCGAAGTGATCAAGGTATCCCGCGGCAAGGTGGGATTGACCGTAGTGGATAAGATCGATCTGGACAAGAAGAAGACGAAGAAGACCACCGAGACCCCGGTTGACCAGCCAGAGCCCGAGAAGCCGAAGAAGACCACGCGCAAGCAGGAGGAACCGGTGGAGGCCAAGGTGGAAGCACCCGTAGAGAAGCCTGCAGTGCAGGAAGTGCCTGAGAAGAAGGCCGCTCCCGAGATGGAGATGATCGAGACCAAGAAGGTGACCCTCGAAGGTCCGAAGATCATCGGTAAGATCGAGATCAAGGAAGAGAAAAAGCCGGAGAAGCGCGGGACAGATGCCAACGCAGAGAAAAAGAAACGCAAGCGCATCGTTAAACATGAGCGCATCAACGTAGATAAAGTACGTGAAGAGGAACGCCAGCGCGAGAACCGCAACCGCGACCAGCGCGGAGGTGTGGGTGGTGTTCGCCGCACGGAAGTGAATACGGAAGAGCAGCAGCGTCAGATACAGGAACAGATCCGCGCTACGCTGGCCAAACTGACCGGCGGTCAGCAAAAAGGCCGCGGTTCCCGCATGGCCAAGCAGATGAAGCGCGAACGCCGCGAGGCTGCAGAGATAGAAGCAGCAGAAGCAGCGACCAACAGCGCGCTGCAGGTAGCTGAATTCACCTCTCTGTCGGAACTGGCCAGCCTCATGAACGTGTCGCCGACCGCACTCGTGCAGAGCTGTTTCAACCTCGGTATGATGGTGTCCATCAACCAGCGCCTCGACGCGGAGATCATCGAACTCCTCGCCGAAGAAAATGGCTTCAAGGTGCAGTTCATCAATGCCAATGAAGAGGAAATAGAGGAGGAAGAAGTAGCCGATGAACCGGAAGATATGGAAGCACGTCCGCCGATCGTGACCATCATGGGTCACGTTGACCACGGTAAGACTTCATTGCTCGACTATATCCGCGAAACCAACGTAGTGGCCGGTGAAAAGGGTGGTATCACCCAGCACATCGGTGCCTATGAGGTGGACCTGCCCAGCGGGAAGCGTATCGCCTTCCTCGATACACCCGGTCACGAGGCCTTTACCGCCATGCGTGCACGCGGTGCCAAACTCACGGACATCGCGGTGATCGTGATCGCCGCCGACGACCAGGTGATGCCGCAAACCAAGGAAGCCATCAGCCACGCGCAGGCCGCCAATGTGCCTATGGTTTTTGCTATCAACAAGATCGACAAGCCGGGCGCTAATCCGGATAAGATAAAGGAACAACTCAGCCAGATGAATATTCTGGTGGAGGACTGGGGCGGTAAATTCCAATGCCAGGAGATATCGGCTAAATCGGGATTGAACGTGGAGATCATCCTCGACAAGATCCTACTCGAAGCGGAGATGCTGGAACTGAAAGCCAACCCGGATAAACCCGCCGTCGGTACCATCATAGAAGCATCACTGGATAAAGGACGCGGGTACGTTTCCAATATCATGGTGCAGGAAGGAACACTGAGCGTAGGCGATATGATGGTGGCCGGACCTTTCTTTGGAAAGGTGAAGGCCATGTTCAACGAGCGTAATCAGCGCGTGCAGGAGGCAGGACCTTCAACACCGGTGCTGGTGCTCGGCCTCAACGGCGCGCCACAGGCAGGTGAGAAGTTCAAGATCTACGAAGACGAGACCCAGGCCAAATCTGTGGCCAACAAACGCAGCCAGATCCTGCGCGAACAGGGTATCCGCACCAAGAAGCATATTACACTGGAAGAGATCGGACGCCGCAAGGCTCTGGGCACTTTCAGGGAGCTCAATATCATTATCAAGGCCGACGTGGACGGTTCAACCGAGGCGCTGACCGACAGCTTACAGAAGCTGTCCACCAAAGAGGTACAGGTGAATGTGATCTACAAAGGCGTAGGTCAAATCACCGAAAGCGATATCATGCTGGCTTCCGCATCCGATGCCCTGATCGTGGGCTTCCAGGTGCGTCCGAGCAGCAGCGTGCGTAAACTGGCCGAGAAGGAAGGGGTGGAGATACGCCTCTACAGCATCATCTACAACGCCATCGAAGAGGTGAAGGCCGCCATGGAAGGCATGCTGGCACCGAAGATGGAAGAGAAGATCACCAGTATGCTGGAAGTGCGCGACACCTTCAAGATCTCCAAGGTGGGTACGATTGCCGGATGTTATGTTACCGAAGGCAAGATCACCCGCAATACGAAGATCCGCCTGATCCGCGATGGTATCGTGATCCATACGGGAACCCTCAGCTCACTGAAGCGATTCAAGGATGATGCGAAAGAGGTGACCACCAGCATGGAATGCGGTCTTACCATCAACAACTACAACGATATCCAGCCCGGTGACCTCATCGAAGGATACGAAGAAGTGGAAGTAAAGCGCTCGCTCTGACAAGGATCGAACGCCACCAAATACTAAAAGACCTGAGATCATCTCAGGTCTTTTTAGTTTTCCGTTGACGGTTCCGGGCATAAAAAAAGGCGACATGGAGCAGTCGCCTTTCAATGATGGATGCTTGCGCATCGTAAATCATCAACCCGAAATTTCCCTAGCCGGAGTGATGTGGTTTTCATGGGGCGCATGTTCATGGGGAGAGCATGCGTTGTGTTTTCAGTAGGGTGAGCCAAAGCAACAACAGGATGGCCTGTTCGGCAACCCACTTTGAGTAAAGTAGTGTGACAATTGAGCGAAATGACCGTTTGGGTGAGTGAACGGATGCCGGATATCGGGTCTGCCGGTCAACTTGTAGCGTCAGTCGGCCGGTTATTTACATAAGCCGGATCTCTGCCAGGGTGCCCTGACCGGCAGGCGTAAGCGCGGATTTATCGCGGATGTTGAGGCTGGCCTTGTATCCGCTGAGCTTATTCAGCAGTTCGAGTCGTTCATGGATCATCTGGATACCCAGAGAGTTGTGGTCCCCTTTCTTTCGGCGGCGGCTTTCTTCGATACCCAGGCCGTCATCATCCACCGTAACCACAATGGTGCCCTGCTCAGCAGCAAAGCGTATATGCAGATGGCCGGGGCGGTTGGCGGGAAGCAGTCCGTGCCACAACGCATTTTCTACTATAGGCTGGATCACCATATTGGGTATCTCGATCGGATTATTGCGCAGGGCGTCATCCACGACGATCGAATAATTCAGTTTTTCACCGAAGCGCACTTTCTCCAGTTCGAGATAATATTCCAGTCGCTCCAGTTCATCTTTCAGCGGAATGAAAGTGCGTCCGCCATAATCCAGCATCATGCGGATCAGTCGCGCAAACTTGCCGAGATAGTCGGTGGCCTCTTCCGTATTGTGACTGTTGATGAAATGCTGAATGGAATTCAGTGCGTTGAAGATGAAGTGCGGATTCATACTGGCAGAGAGTGCCTGATGCCTCAACTCCGCCACCTTGCTCTGCAGTTCGAGGCGTTCCTGCTGCTTATTGCGTATCACTTCAAAGCGCTTGCGCAACAGCATGTAAGCAATTAAGCCGATGCCTAATCCCACCAGTATCTTGAACCATGTTGTTGCCCAGAAGGGTGTCTCCACGAATATCGTCAATGTGGCCACTGGGCCTTCAACGCCCTGTTCGCCGATCGATTTCAGTCGGATGGTATGCTCACCGTACGGTATGCTCGCAAATTCGATCTGTCGCCCAACGGTGGGTTCCCATGGTCCGCCGTCAAACGTATAAAAGAATTTGATGCCCTCGGGTGCAGAGAATTGTATCGCAGAAAAGCGCACGGTGAGATTCTTGGATGTGTAGGGAAGTTGTATCCTGCTGTTCACGCCCAGGTCGCGATAAATGGAGTCGGCGGCGCGCAGTGTTTTGAAAATGGCTGCCGGCGCACGAATGGGTGTTTTGTCGAACAGTCCCACATCGATGCGCGATAATCCGAATGTGGTGCCGATCCATATCGCATTATTCAGGCTGTCGTAAGTGATGGCATTGATCTCATCAGACAACAGCGTGTTGCGCGCGTCAAATTGCAGCAGTGTTTTTCCATCGTACAGAAATAATCCGTTGAGTGTGCTGATCCAGATGCGCTGTTTGTTGTCGTGTGCCAGTCCGGTGATGCTCTCAATGTTTTTATCCATCATCGAACGGTGTATGGTCCACTTTCCGTTGCGCAGAATGGCCAGTCCTTTGTCGGTGCCCACATAGAGTGCACCATCATCATCCTGCATGAAGGCATTGATGGA
>DAIMYJ010000033.1:0-9193 GCA_036734545.1 Chitinophagales bacterium | reverse complement strand
TGTCGGTGCCCACATAGAGTGCACCATCATCATCCTGCATGAAGGCATTGATGGACGTGCGGAAGAAACCGGTATCGATCTTATGCACGACGCGATCATCCTGCAGCGCCAGCAGTCCGCGTGTGGTACCTACCCATAGCAGCCCTTGCTTGTCCATGTAGAAAGTGTTCGCGCGTTTCCACTCGCCCTGCGGATCGCTGTATATCACCTGCATATCGGTGAGTTGACCATCGATGAGTTTGGCGCGCCAGATCTTATTATCCCAGTGGTTGTAATACACGGCTCCATCTGCCACCAGCGATGACGGCGCATGCAGGTATTGCAGGCTTTTACCGTTCACCGTGGTACGCCTAACACGCACATCGGTAGCCTGAATACCCGAAACGGTAACGAAATAAGTGTCATCCTGCTCCCACAAGGTGCGGATGTATTCCAATTCACCGTTAAATGATTTATGCGATTGCAGACCGTTAGCATTCAGTGTGAACAGCCCGTCATACGTGCCGATGAGGAGTCCGTCATCAGTGGCCTTTACTGACGTCACATATTCAATACTCAGACCGTCGAAGCGCGTATAATTGGTACAATACCGATGATGCATGCAGAATACACCTTTGCCGTAGGTGGCGATCCACACATTGCCTTCGTGGTCTTCAAATATTTTATTGATGGAGGTGCCGGTGATACCCAGGCTCGCTGAAACATTCCAGGTCTCACGGTCACTGATGCGAAACAAATGATTGTTCGGAAAAGTAGCGCACCAGATGTATCCTTCGGAGTCGACCAGCAGTCGTTTGATGGGGACCGGAGTTTGCAGCTCGGCAATGGCCGTTACTTTGCGTCCGCTCACCCGGTAGATAACGCCGGTACTGCCGGCGTAGAGACGGCCCTCGCGTACAAATACGCTGTGACAGGCTATACCCGCTGCCGCATAGGGCCGGGCCTTTTCACCTTTTACAGAGAAATAGATACCGGCTTCGGTAGCGATGAACACCGTATCACCATTGCCGAGCGCCATACCTGTTGGAATAGCTTCCTTTCTGCTGATGATCTGTTTGCCTTTTACCTTTTTCTTCAGGTGATAAGTGGTGATATGGTCGCGGTCATCCAGTGAATATAGCAGGTTGCCGGTGATCACCGTTTGTTCATTGGCCATGTCGGCATCACCATTCAGCGCCTGATGGAAATTGCCGTTCAGTTTATATACGCCATCCTGTTTGGTAGCTGCATACATGTTGGATCGGGCGTCGTTGGCGAGGCTGTATACCATCGCGCCATCCAGTCCTTCCTTGAACAGATAATTGGTGAATTTATATCCGTCGAAACGACTGAGTCCACGTTCAGTGGCAAACCACAGATATCCTTTTTCATCATGGCAGATGTCATACACATTGCTGTTCGTGAGTTCATCAGCCGTTGTGTACTGACGCGCGGGGAACATCTGCGCCTGCACGGCAGTGTAACAGAAGGAAAATAGTATCAGGGCCGTTGTGCGGATCATCAGATGGCGATGGAGAGTTTGCGCATGGCCTCCAGAAAATCATTATAGCGCGCTTTGGGTAACTGGATGCGCGCATCATCATGCATCACGATCACACCACCGTCCTCACGCAGGAATTCCTTTACATGATTCAGGTTGATGATATAGGAGCGATGCACGCGAAAGAAGACATTGTCTTTGAGGCTGTCCTCAAATACCTTGAGCGGTTTACTAACGAAGTAATTCTTTTTACCCACCACATGCACGCGGGTGTAATTGCTTTCTGCTTCCAGTCGTACGATGTCTTTCATTTCCACCACGCTGAAGCCGCCGGTATGTCCGAGTGTAATGCGTTCAGGTTTGGCGGGTTCGGGGGTATGATGTTCAGCGCTTTTTTGATCCAGTAACTCTACAGCTTTATTTACCGCCTGTTGCAGTTCTTTGATCACTATGGGCTTGAGCAGATAATCCACTGCACCTGCGCGCACTGCCTGAATGCCGAAATCGCGGTGTGCGGTCACGAACACGGTGGCAAAATCTTTTTTGTTGAGAGATTCCAGCAGATCGAATCCGTTGAGTTCCGGCATATTGATGTCGAGGAACAGGATCTGCGGGTGCAGTTCCAGTATCTTCTCACGCGCTTCGGCGGCGTGACCCGCTTCGGCGATCACATCGATCTCGGGACAATATTTTTCAATGAGTGAGCGGAGGTTCTTGCGACCGGGCTCTTCATCATCGATCAGTATAGCGGTGTAGTGGTGCATACATGCGGAGTTGGGTGACCGGATGGTGTATCACTCAAAGTTACAGAAAATGCCTATAAGCAGATCAGAGGAAGCGCATGATGTCTTCCAGATAGGTGCGGTCGTTGCTGAGGCGCGGGATCTTGTGCTGTCCGCCGAGTTTTCCTTTGGATTTCAGCCAGTCATAAAATGTACCCTGACGCGCTACATGCACCACGGGCATTTTCAGTGCGATGTCCTTATGACGCTTGGCCTCGTAATCGCTGTTGATCGATTTCAGGGTGTTGTCGAGCACTTCGGTGAAATGCTGCATGTTATCGGGTGCATGGCTGAATTCGATGATCCATTCATGTCCGCCTTTCTCATTGCCGATGATATAGATCGGCGCGGCGGTGTATTCGGTAACACGTGCGCCGGTTTGTGCGCAAGCTTCGGCAATGGCTTTATCGCTGTTGTCTACGATCACCTCTTCGCCGAAGGCGTTGATGAAATGTTTTACCCGGCCGCTCACCTGCACGCGATGCGGGAACAGCGATGTGAAACGCACCGTATCGCCGATCTTATAGCGCCAGAGTCCGGCATTGGAGGAGATCACCACTGCATAATTCTTGTTCAGCTCCACTTCTCCCCAGGTCAGTGTCTTTGGGTCTTCCTTGTCAAATTCATCTATCGGGATGAATTCATAATACAATCCGTAATCGGGCATCAGCAGCATGTCATCGGCCTGCAATCTGTCCTGAAAGGCAAAGAAACCTTCACTGGCATTATAGGTTTCCACGTAATGCATGTTGCCCTTGCGGATGAGCTGTTTGAACTGACTGCGATAGGGTTTGAAACTGACTCCGCCATGAATATAGAGTTCGAGGTTCGGCCAGATATCCTTGAGGTCGTCGGTGCCGCGCATCTCGAACAGCCGCCTGATCAGTACGATGGTCCACGTGGGTACACCGGCCATACTGGTCACGTCGTTGTCGATCGTGTATTGTGCCATCGCCTCGATCTTGGTTTCCCATTCATCCATCAGGGCGATCTCCAGCGAGGGTGTCATCGCATAGCGTGCCGTCCACGGGAGGTTCTGCATCATCACGGCGCTCACATCGCCGTATTTGGAGTGCTGATTGAATTGATTGATCTGGTGACTGCCGCCCATCAGCAGTGTTTTACCGGTGAAGATGCGGGATTCCGGATAATTGTGCAGATACATGGCCAGCACATCGCGACCGCCCTTGAAATGACAATCGTCGAGGGCCATGGGGCTTACCGGAATGAACTTACTTTTATCGCTGGTGGTACCGGAGGACTTGGCAAACCAGGAGATGGGGGTGTTCCACAGCACCTGCTGCTCACCCTGCATGATACGGTCGATGTAGGGCTTCAGTGTATCATAATCCTGCACGGGAAAGCGGCGCTTCAGCTCGTCGATGGAATGCACCGACGCATAGTCATACTGTTTACCCCAGAAGGAATCGCGGCCGCCGCTGATCAACTCACTGAACACCTCTTCCTGCGCCCGCACCGGATCTTCCACTACCTGCTGTATGCGGCTCACCTGTCTTGCAATGACACGGGATGCTATGGCATGAATGAGGTACATGTATCCTGCAAAAATAAAATTCAGTGGCGGGAATAAAGATACCGATTATTCCACAGGACCGTTCGGGTTGAGCGCATTGGCCCTTGTGCGGCGCAGAACGAAGTTCTGACCCAGGTATACCTTGCGCACCTGCGGGTCATCAGCGAGCTCCTCGGCACTGCCCTGCTTCAGGATCTTTCCTTCGAAGAGCAGATAGGCGCGGTCGGTGATGGACAGGGTCTCCTGCACGTTATGATCGGTGATGAGCACGCCGATCTTTTTGTATTTGAGCTTCTCTACGATGAGCTGAATATCCTCTACCGCGATCGGGTCGATACCGGCAAAGGGTTCATCCAGCAGGATGAACTTAGGGTCGGTAGCCAGTGCACGTGCAATTTCCGTTCGCCGGCGCTCACCGCCGCTCAGTACGTCGCCATTACTTTTACGCACATGCTTAAGGCCGAATTCATCGAGCAGCGACTCCAGTTTTTTCTTTTGTTCGGAAGGTGAAAGGCGGGTCATCTGCAACACACTGGCAATGTTATTCTCTACGCTCATCTTGCGGAAAACACTGGCTTCCTGCGGCAGATAGCCCACACCCATCTGCGCACGCTTATACATCGGGTAATCGGTGATGTCGGTCTGATCCAGATATACTTTTCCGGACAATGGACGTATAAGGCCCACGATCATATAGAAGGAGGTGGTCTTACCTGCACCGTTCGGCCCCAGCAGGCCCACGATCTCGCCTTGGTTCACCTCCACGCTCACCTCATTCACAACTGTGCGCTGTTTGTACCTTTTGACGAGTTTTTCGGAGCGTAGGATCATGCCGGTGATGATATGGGTGTAAAGTTCAGAAAAATAATGCTGTTCACTGCAGAATGTATGCCGTACCTGTTGCCCGGCATGGCCATTATGCGTCAGACACTGCCGTTCACCTTAAGATCCCGCACATTCAGCTGCAGGCTGGTCAGGTCGCGATAGGTGTTTTCTTCAATGGTATAACAAATATCGAAGGGCCCGCCTGTGGCAATGGCGTCGTAATAATGGCCCTTTTGAAACGCTATGGCCTCCGCCGATGCGCGCGAAACGTCTTTTACCGACAGTTTCAGATGCCCGTCGCCTACGATCTTCGAGCGACCGCTGTTGCGTACCTGCTCGCTGATGAACACGGGTTCCATGTTATGCGGACCGAAGGGTGCAAATTGTCGCAGTATGTTAAAGAAAGGGGCATTGATGTCTTTCAGCTGCAGGGTAGCATCGATCTCGATCTCGGGTATCAGTTGATCCGGACGAATGCGTTCGCGCACGACCGCATCAAATCGATCGCGGAACTGTTCGAATTTATCTTTCTGCATCGACAGGCCGGCGGCATACATGTGTCCGCCAAATTGATCGAGCAGGTCACTACAGGCCTTGATGGCTTCATAGATATCAAAATTCTTCACAGAGCGAGCACTGCCGAATAACATACCGTTGCTTTCGGCCAGCAGGATGGTAGGGCGGTAATAATGATCCAGCAAGCGCGAAGCCACAATGCCGATCACGCCTTTATGCCATTCGTCGCTGGTGAGCACGGTGGATACGCGGCCGGGTGTGAGCGGATCCTGCTCCAGCATCGTAAGCGCGTTGGCGGTGATGCGTTTGTCGACGGCCTTGCGGTCTACATTCTTATCCTGCAATTCACCGGCGCCGTCGCGTGCGTTCGACACGGTGTCGGCAATGAGCATGCGCACCGCCTTGTTGGCATCGTCCATCCGTCCTGCTGCATTGATGCGCGGGCCGAGGCCGAACACGATATTGGAAATATTCAGCGGCGGTGTATATCCGGTAATATCGATCAGCGCCTTGAGACCGGGGCGCGGATTTTTGTTGAGTTGCTCCAATCCGTAAAAAGCGAGTATGCGATTCTCTCCCATGATGGGCACGATATCGCTGGCGATACTCACCACTACGAGGTCGAGATAGGAGATGATCTGCTCCACCGGAATACCATGGTGTATGGCAAAAGCGTGAATGAGTTTGAATCCGATGCCGCAGCCGCTGAGGTCTTTGTACGGATAACTGCAATCCGGCCGATGCGGGTCCAGCACGGCAAAAGCATCCGGCAATTCCTCGCCGGGAATATGGTGATCGCAGATGATGAGATCGATGCCCAGGCTCTTGGCATATGCTGCCTTGTCAACGGCTTTGATACCGCAGTCGAGCGCGATCATCAGTGTGCAATTGTTCGTCTTGGCGTAATCAATTCCCTGATAGGAAATACCGTATCCTTCCTTATAGCGATCAGGAATATAATAATCGATATTGCGGTATCGTGTATGAAAGAAGGCATACATCAGTGCAACAGCCGTGGTGCCATCCACATCATAATCACCGAAAATGAGAATGCGCTCATTGTTCTGTATCGCTTCCGTGATCCGCAACACGGCTTTTTCCATGTCGCGCATCAGGAACGGATCGTGCAGATCGGACAGCGAAGGCCTGAAAAATTGTTTGGCTTCGTCGTATGTTTTGATGCCTCTTTGCACCAGTAAACTGCAGAGAACGGGGTGTATCTTCAGTTCCTTTTGGAGGGAACGCACCTCATCATCATCCGCCACTTTGATCACCCATCGTTTTTCCATGTGGATATTGTAAGAGTTAATGTTGTATGATCAGCCCCGCTGAATAAACAATATTGGAAGGATCATTATACACCTGGATGCAATAATATCCGTCGCTCCAGGAAGACGTAGAAATACCGGTCTGCAACAGTGTATCCTTTGAAAAGCGTCCGTAGAATACCAGTTGCTGTTGCGTATTCAGTATGCGTACATCGATATCATTGTCGATCATCACACCCGGTGCGATGAACAGTACCTCTCCGGCAGGATTCGGATAGGCCACACCCACAGCATCGGGTATGCCTGCACCGGTTCCGCAGTAGCCTGTCACCAGCAGTTGCTGCAACGCACCATGCACATTCAGCCTGCCGCCGGTCACTGTTTTACCTTCCAAAGAGGGAATGGGATCTGTGCCATCCAGTATATATTGCTTCATCAGCTGCAGCATCCCTTCAGGGTCATTGGCGTAGGCATCCAGAAATTCAGGACAGGCACCCGCAAACAGTAATGCAATGGCGCCGGTCACATGTGGTGCCGACATGGAAGTGCCGGTGAGGAGCCCGTAACCGGATACACCGGTGATGGTGGAATAGATCAGTGTGCCCGGGGCACTGAGGTCTATCGATTCCACACCATATCCTGCCACGGAAAGGGCATCGTTCTTATCGGTATTGGTGACCGTGATCAAAAAATCGGAAGGGCAGGAGGTGGGCATATCGTACACGATGTCGATGTTCATCGACGCGTTCGCCGTACTACCTACACTTAAAATGCCGGCTTTACCGAGCGAGTCGAACATCGCGCACCAGATCGGAAAATCTTCAGGATTGCCGAAATCGATACCGAAAGAAGTATTGGTAGCTACGATGAACGCGCCTTTTTCGCCGTTGGTGGCATCATAGAGTTCGCGCATTTCCAGTGCATAGCTGTACGATGCTACCGCATCGGCTTCGTTGGATAAATTGTATACCGGCATTACGCGCAGATCCCAATTCACACCGCTGATGCCCACACCGTTATTGCCGCGCGCACCGGCGATACCGGCCACATGGGTGCCGTGGGTACGCTCGGGTATGCTGTCGGTGTTTTCTGTGCCGTTCCAGCCGTAGTAATCATCAACATAACCGTTGCCGTCATCATCTATGTCGTTCTCCGGTATCTCCTGTTCGTTCGTCCAGTAATGCAGGTCCTCATGTTCAAAAAAAGCACCTTCGCCGATCAGCGCCACAACGATCTCATCACCCTGCACCGTGGTACCACCCGTGGTCGTCTCCCAGGCCAGATCGGCATCGATATCGGCGTCTTCGGTGCCGCCGGTAAATCCTTCATTGTAGAGTGACCACTGTTCAAAGAAAGCCGGGTCATCCGGAAAAATGCGTTCGGCGGTGAAGTGATTGAATTGCACATTGGCCACGTACGGACTTTGCTGCAGTGTGCGCAGAGCGATATCTTCCTCAATAGTGGCAGGGTCGAATGCCAGCAGCCAGATATTGAGGCGTTTGGACACACACTTTTCAATGCTCAGCGGCATGCCGGTTTGACTTTGCGTTTCCGCGATCAGTCTTTCCGGGCTGTATCCGGGGAAGAGCTGGGCAAGCAGCACACCTTCCATATGCGCGCTTTGCGCATCGAGGCGCAGCGACATGGCTGCCAGCATCCAGATACAGAGGAAGTGTTTCATCGATCGAAGCTCAATTGATCCGGTTTATTTGATCCACACAGAACGGCATACATCTGCGGATACAGAGTCTGCGATGGTATAGTTCCAGAATAACGTATCGGCCATCACACTCATGATGCCACTGCCTTCAAAATGTACGGCTGCCTTGATGGTATCGAGGGTGACCATGTGGTTGTATATGCCCGAAACCGGCAGTGTGAAAGAGGCGGATAATCCGAAATTACTGATGTTGCCCACGGTAACGGCCATGGCGTCGCAGTCACAATCCTGCACAAGTCCGGTATATTGATAGTTGCCGCTGGTGCAGGTGTCGTAGGCCTGCCAGTTCTGGTCGTAATAATCTTCCAGCGGCAGAATGATGTCTACCGGGCGCTGTGCCAGTGCCGTATTGCCGGCCGCATCGGTGGCCGAGTAGGTGATCATATAGGTGCCGTAACGCGTCACATCCACCGGGTTATCTACGATAACGTCCTCAGGGCGCAGGCAGGTTTGGTCATCCGCTACGTCAACGCCCGGATCGGCATAGGGTTCGAGGCGGTAGTGCAGGTCGGTGTCGGGTACCATCACCAGTATCGGTTGTTCGGTATCCTCTCGGCTGCAGCCGAAGGCAAGCGCCGTGCATATAGCACAAATAGGTATCAATGATGACCGCATAGCAGGACGGCTAAGGTAGCGATTCTGAAATAAAAAAACCCCGGTGCACAGGGCAACCGGGGTGGTATACATTAGAGCTATTCGCTCGGGATCACAACTTTTCGAAGGAGGCTTCGCAAGGGATGGTAACAGCACCATCTTCAGCTGTATAGTTCAGATCGAATTTGATGTCTGATGTAGTTCCCACTGTGATCTCACCATCGGCATTGAAATACACAGAAGTGCCCGGAACCATGTAATCATCAACAGACAGCAACTCATTCAGATCGCCGTTAAAGAATACCGGTACGATCACTTCGTAGGCGCCAAAGTTGTCGAACAGCAGTTCGTTGGCATCGCCTCCGCTGGTGATGGTCACCGTGTAGAAGTTGATCTCAAAAGGCACACCGGGCTCACCCAGAATACCGTCGCCGTCCATGTCACATACTTCTTCCACCTGATAAGTACCCAGGT